>CAYSOI010000026.1:0-21024 GCA_964432425.1 uncultured Opitutales bacterium
GTTTTGCTTTTGCTTTCAGTGACTTCAGAGAAGATTCGAACACCTGCTCCCAGAATCCTTGAGGAGTCTGCTGAATCTTCTTCCAGCAAAGACCATCCAATCGAATTCGTTCCTAAATCGAGTCCTAAGATTTTCTGCATCTATTTAATTGACTCCATAAATGGAAATATTTCAAATGGTTTTGTAATCAAAAGAAGCCTGTTTTGCTTGCCATAACAAGAAGCTAAGCTTCGCAGGATATCCTTTTTTAAGGTAAACTACCCGCCCTCCGGTTTTTAACTGGGGGGCGATTTTTTCATGAGCTTGACGAATGGGAGGATTTACTCATTGTTTCGCGGTTATGCTGAAACGTAACCCCATTCTTTTTACCCTGATATTGGCATGTTTGAGTCTTATTTTTGCCAGTGGCTGCTCACGTCGTCAGTCGATGAATCCTTACAAGCAGGAGGAGTTTAATCTGCTGGGGATTTATCGTAGCAAGCCGGCGTCTTTTCGACCAACTTCGAAGGTGACGCTTCCGATAACGACTAAAGAAGTGATGCTACAGCGGGAAAATTTCAGTGGGCAGGAACGTTCTTTTTTGTGGGGGTTGATTACTGTCACTGATTATTGAGGGGCGGAACGGGCTGGTGTCTGCGGACAACTCGAATGTATGCCGCTTTTTGGCCGAGATGGCCGCAGGGCATCCTGAGAAGTGTGCACTGATTGAGCCTGGGAGTGGGTCTTGCCGCCAATGGACCTTTGAGGAATATGCGGGTTTGGTTGCTGGAGCCGCGGAATATTTGCGGAGTCAGGGGGTTGGACGAGGTTGCCGGACGTTGGTGATGGTGCGACCGGGGTTGGAGTTGATCGTGATTGTCTTTGCTTTGTTTCAGTTGGGGGCGGTGCCGGTCGTGATCGATCCGGGAATGGGGATCAAGTCGTTTCGTCAATGTGTGGCGAGAACGCGTCCGAGGGCGTTGGTGGGCATTGGTTTGGCGATGGTGTTTTCTTTGTTTTTTAAAGCGGATTTTTCGTCGATTGGAATTCGGGTGAGGGTGGGGCGTGGTTTTTTGGGAAAGATTCTTTCGCAGGGTGCTTTGAAGCTGGAGCCTGCGATGGCCGAGCCTACGGATTTGGCGGCGATTTTGTTTACTTCGGGTTCCACGGGGGCACCGAAGGGGGTTTGTTATGAACATCGTCATTTTGATGCTCAGGTAAAGTTGGTGAGGGAGGTATATGGGATTGAGCCGGGTGAGGTGGATTTGCCGCTGTTGCCGGTGTTTTCTTTGTTCAATCCTGGATTGGGGATGACGACGGTGGTGCCGCCGGTCAATCCTTCCAAGCCTGCGAAGGCGAAGCCTGCGGCAATTGTGAGGGCTTTGCAGGAGCATGCGGTGACGAATAGTTTTGGTTCTCCGGTGTTGTGGCGGATGATTGTTCGCTATTGTGAGCGGAATCGGTTGGAGTTAACCCATTTGCGTCGGGTGTTGATGGCGGGGGCATCGGTGCCTCCGGAGTTGATGGCGGATTTGAAGGCTGTGGCACCGAATGCAGAGATTCATTCGCCTTACGGTGCGACGGAATGTTTGCCGGTCTGTGACATTACTGCGGAGGAGGTGCTGGAGGAAACGGCAGAGTTGACGGAGCAGGGGCGGGGTACGTGTGTGGGGCGAGTGATTCCGGGGATGGAGGTGAAGGTGATTCCTCTGGATGGGGAGAGTGGTTTGATCCGTTTTGGAGAGATTCGGAATGTGGGGGAAGTTGTGGTGAGTGGTCCGGTAGTGACGGAGGAGTATGATCATCTGCCTGAGAAGACCGAGCAGGCGAAGTTTCGGGATGAGGAGGGTCGGTTGTGGCACCGGATGGGGGATTTGGGCTACTTTGATGATAAGGGGCGTTTGTGGTTTTGTGGGCGTTTGGCGGAGCGGGTCATTACGAAAGGGGGGCAAGTGATGCTGACGGACTGTTGTGAAGCGATTTTGAATCAAAATGCACGTATTTACCGAACGGCATTGGTGGGGCTGGGAGAGCCGGGTGAACAAGTTCCTGCCATTGTGGCGGAACCGGAGAATGGGTTGTTTCCTCAGGATGGGTTGGAAAAGCAGTTGTTGCTTGGCGAACTGATGGAGTTGGCCAAATCCAATCCTTTGACGGAGGGCATTGAGCACTTTTTCCTGCACAAAGGGTTTCCGGTGGATGTGCGCCATAATGCCAAGATTCATCGGTTGACTTTGGCCAAGCAATTTTCAGCTAAGTTGAAGAAATGAAGGCGTTGGTGACAGGCGGAGGTGGGTTTGTCGGGAAGGCGGTGATTGACCGGCTGTTGGGGCAGGGAATGTCGGTGACTTCCCTTGGGCGTTCTCCACAACTGGAGTTGGTGGCAAAAGGAGTTCGGGTGTTGCAGGTGGATTTGGTGGACAAAGAGGCCGTGGTTGCAGCTTGTGAGGGGATGGATGTGGTCTTTCATGTGGCGGCCAAAGCGGGCGTTTGGGGAAGTCGGGAGAGTTTTTATTCGGCCAATGTTGTGGGGACTCGAAATGTGCTGGCCGGTTGCCGGGCTCAGAAAGTTCGTTATTTGGTTTACACGAGTACGCCCAGTGTGGTGTTCAACGGCGGTGAGTTTACCGGTGAAGATGAGTCATTGCCTTATGGTTCGAACTGGCTCTGTCACTATGCGGAGACCAAAGCGATTGCGGAGCAGGAGGTGTTGGCCGCGAATGGTGAGGAGGACTTGGCTACTGTAGCTCTGAGGCCACACTTGGTCTGGGGGATTGGAGATCCGCATTTGCTGCCTAGGGTGATTGCGAGGGCAAAAGCCGGGAGGCTGAGAATGGTGGGCGATGGTCAGAACAAGGTGGATATCTCCCATGTTGATAATGTGGCGGATGCACACATTTTGGCTCTGGAGGCGTTGCAGGCTGGCCAGGCGAATGGGAAACCTTATTTCATTTCACAGGGGGAGCCGGTGGTTTTGTGGGATTGGCTCAATGGAATTTTGACTCGGCTTAATATCCCGCCTGTGACCAAGCAGATTTCGGTTGGGAAGGCCCAGAGTCTTGGGGCTGTGCTTGAAGGTGTTTGGAGGGTGTTTCGATTGAAGGGAGAGCCTCCGATGACTCGCTTTGTTGCCGTAGAATTAGCCAAGAGTCATTTCTATAGCATTGAGGCGGCCAAGAGGGATTTGGGGTATCAGCCGATTGTCTCTACCCAGCTTGGCGTCGATGCTTTTGTGGAAGACTGGTTAGCTCAAAACAAGTAATCAAGAGGGGGCTTCCCATGTGATCCATGAGTTGGGGCTATGTATGGTTTTCATGCTTTTGGCAAATTTTGCACATTGATGTGCGGGAGTATGGCTCATTGTGGTCAAAAATATACAATTGAGGCCATAATTTCCGAATTTCTTTTTTTGGCATGCCGGGTGCAAGAGGTAGGGGAAATCTTCAGAATAAATCAAAACCTGAAGCAAATCTATACCTCAAAATACAATGAAAACCCACATGAAATTCACCTTGCTCAAGCTGCTTCTGGCGTTGGCTTGCGGCATGTTTACGTTAACGCCTGCGGTGACTGCTCAAGATGAATCAGCCCCACCTGCAACTGCTGAGGAAGCTCCAGAAGATCCGATTGCTGATTACAATGCTCTATTGAAAGATCAGGGTGAATATGCAGGAGCCTACGACTTCTTCACGATCAGTATGCTTTGGACCTGTATCGCCGCAGCGATGGTTTTCATTATGCACCTCGGGTTTGCGACTTTGGAGTCTGGTCTTTGCCAGAAGAAGAATGTGATCAACGTTCTGTTTAAGAATGTTTTCATTATATCCATTGGCATTGTCAGCTATGCGTTCATAGGATTTACTACCCATTATCCTGGTGACTTGAATGTTGATCCAGACGCTTGGAATGGTTGGCTGAAGTTTGGGGGAATGATTGGTGATTTAAACGCAGACGGTGGCAATAACTGGGGATATGGAGGTCTTGCTCTCTGTATGACGGGGTTTGGAGATTTTATCTTCCAAGCGATGTTTGCCGCTACAGGTGCCACTATTGTTTCTGGTGCAGTGGCTGAACGTGTAAAGCTCAGCTCCTTTATGATCTTTGCTACCTTGTTTGTTGCCATTGCCTACCCAATCGCTGGATCCTGGCACTGGGGAACAGGTGTTCTCAACCAAATGGAAGTACCGTTCAAGGATTTTGCTGGTTCTACAGTAGTCCACGCCTTTGGAGGCTTCGGAGCTCTTGCCTGTGTTATGGTTTTGGGACCACGTAAAGGTAAATACGGTAAGGATGGTAGCATTAAGCCGATTCCTGCTCATAACTTTCCGTTGGCAGCTATTGGTGTCTTTCTTCTGATGTTCGGATGGTATGGATTCAATGGTGGTTCCGTTCTCTCTGCTGAGCCTGGAGCCTTGGGCCTTGTATTCACTACGACCACACTTGCTGCCTGCACAGGTGCTCTTGGAGCGATAGCAGCGGCTTGGCTCTGGTTGAAAAAGCCAGATCTCTCTATGGCGCTGAATGGTATTCTTGCCGGTTTAGTTGGAATTACGGCCAATGCTGATGTTGTTAGCGTTGCAGATGCGTTGATTATCGGGTTGGTATCCGGTGTTATCGTTGTCTTCTCTATTGTCGCTCTGGATCGTGCCAAAATTGATGACCCTGTTGGTGCGATATCCGTACACGGTATTTGCGGTATCTGGGGAACCATTGCTGTTGCCATCTTTGGAGAAGGAGATTTCTCCATGGCTAGTCAGATCAAAGGCGTTCTCTTAGTCGGCGGTTTCGCCTTTGTCTTCTCTTACATCGTCTTCTCTGCTCTGAAGGCTACTCTGGGCGTCCGTGCCAGCGAGGAGGAAGAAAGCCGTGGTCTTGATATCACCGAACATGGTCAGGAAGCTTATTATGGAGAGTAGCTCCAGCTTCCCCTATCAAAATTAATAACCCCATACTAGAATTACAAACCCATGAAATTAGTAAAAGCAATCATCAAGCCTTTTAAGCTGGAAGAAGTGAAGGAGGCTCTCTCGGAGATTGGTGTCGAAGGCATGACCGTCAGTGAAGTCAAGGGCTTCGGACGGCAGAAAGGCCACACCGAGATCTATCGCGGCAGTGAATACACGGTCGACTTCCTTCCCAAGGTCAAAGTGGAGATCATCGTGAATGATGATCTGGTCAGCAAAACCGTGGAAGTGGTCAGTGGTGCTGCGAAAACCGGTAAGATTGGAGACGGAAAAGTCTTCGTGCTGCCGGTGGAAGAGGCCGTCCGTATCCGTACTGGAGAAAGCGGTCCCGAGGCACTGTGATTTTCATAGTAGCATAACAGGTAACAGAACAAAGCATATGGCCGGCTTCTCTGCAGGGGGAAGTCGGCCATTTTGTTTTCTTGCAATCAGGGAGGGGCTGGGAGAATAGAATTGGGCATGGTCTCGAATAATAAGCAAGCAACCTGGGGTGGCCGTTTTGAAGAAGGTCCCAGTGAATTAATGCAGGAGTTCAGTGAGTCAGTCTCCTTTGATATGCGGCTGGCCCCTTTTGACATTCAGGGCAGCATGGCTCATGCAAGAATGTTGCAAAAGGTGGGTTTGTTGACTGAAGAGGAGCTGACCTCTTTGGAGAATGGGTTTACCGAGGTGATGAGGGATATCATGGACGGGAAATTAAAGTGGGACCCTGCCCTGGAGGATGTGCATATGAACATTGAGCAGGCGTTGACTGAAAAGACGCCGGTTGCTGCGAAGTTGCACATGGGACGTAGCCGAAATGATCAGGTCGCGACAGACATGCGTCTATATTTTCGGGAAACCTGTCTGGCATTGGTCGATGCCGGGCTCATGCAGACGATTCAGGTGCTGGTGGAATTGGCTGAGGATTTTCAGGAAGTGATTATCCCAGGGTACACACATTTGCAGCGGGCTCAACCGGTGTCGGTGGCGCATCATTTTCTGGCCTACGTGGAGATGTTCAATCGGGATATCGGCCGATTTCTCAATGTTTACCAAGCCAGCACGGTCAGTCCTCTTGGCTCTGGGGCCATCGCGGGAACCACGCTTCCTATTGATCGTGAGTACTCCGCGGACTTGCTGGACTTTGTCAGTCAGGACGGGGAGCCTTTGCTCACGACCAATAGCATGGATGCGGTCAGTGATCGGGATATGTTCATGGACTTCCTCTCGGCATGTGCGATTTGCGGAGTACACATCTCCCGGCTTGCGGAGGACTTGATTCTTTGGAACAGCTCCGAGTTCAACTTCATTCGATTGCCTGATGCCTTTACCACGGGTTCCAGTTTGATGCCGCAAAAGAAGAACCCGGATTCTCTGGAATTGCTTCGGGGCAAGGCGGCCCGATTGCAGGGCAACCTTCAAACCATGCTGACCATGGTGAAGGGCTTGCCTTTGACCTACAATCGGGATCTCCAGGAAGACAAACCCCCCGTTTTTGATTCTGCGGATACTTTACTGATCTGTCTGGAAGTCCTTCAGGGTACCTTACACGGAGCTTCGATGAACGAGGACGCCTGTGCCAAAGCGGTGGCCGACCCCTTATTGCTGGCGACGGATTTGGCTGATTATCTGGTTTTACGAGGGGTCCCTTTTCGCCAGGCTCACCACGCGGTCGGTGCCATGGTGGCCGCTTCCGAAGAAAAGAATGTACCGCTCAATGCACTCAGTGATGAAGATGCCAAAGGCATTTGCCCGGAACTTGGCGATGACTGGCGGGATGTTTTTGATCTTCAACGTGCTTTGGCCGCACGGGAAAAGGTTGGCATGCCTGGTCCAAACCAGATTGCGGAACAGATCCAGAAGTGGCAGGCACTCGTCGACTCATTCCAGGGAGACGAGGATTAAGCCGTACAGGTGTCCTGTTTCGTTTTTGAGGGCATTTTCATGCCGATATGATCGGTTCCACGGGCTTTGGCCAGACGGATTTGCCTTTGACGTTCCAAGAGGGCTGCCCGCTTTTCCGGGTCTGGGTGATTGAGGCAGTAGGGGCAGCAGACGCCTTCTTCGTAGGAGGGATCCTTGCAATCTTCTGCGTCGAGAGGATGTCCACAGGCGTGGCAGCGAATATGCTCACCCTCTTTGAGTCCATGGCCAACGGAAACACGATGATCGAAGACAAAGCAGTCTCCTTTCCAGCGGCTTTCTTCTTCGGGGATTTCTTCCAGGTATTTGAGAATTCCTCCGTGTAGCTGGTAAATGTTCTTATAGCCGTTGTTGAGCATGTGGGAGGAGAGCTTTTCGCAACGAATTCCTCCGGTGCAGAACATGGCGATTTTCCGGTCCTTCCTGTCGTCAAGATTGTCCTTAATGTAGTCCTTGATTTCGGTAAAACATTCGGTCTCTGGATCGACCGCGTTTTCAAAAGTGCCGATATGGGTCTCGTAGGTGTTGCGGGTATCCAGAACGAGGACTTCCGGGTCTTCGACCAATTCATTCCATTCATCAGGGGGGACCATTACACCTGTCTTCTTGGAGGGATTTGCATCTTCGACCCCGAGTGTGATGATTTCCTTTTTCAGTCGCACTTTCATACGGTGGAAAGGTTTTTCTGAAGCATGGGAATGCTTCACGATCAAGTCGGAGAGCCGTGGATCCTTACGAAGCCATGCCAAGATGTTTTTCATCCCTTCTTCCGGCCCGGCAATTGTGCCGTTAATGCCTTCCGGAGCCAGGAGAAGTGTTCCGAGAATGCTGTTCTTCTGGCATTCATCCAATAGGGGTTTCTGAATGTCCTGAAAATCTTCCAGCTCGACAAATTTATACAATGCGGAAACTGCGTAACTCATACTCTTATATTCTAGTTGGGGGGGGAGGGGAGTTTAGCTGTTTTGGAGGACGTAGCTTGTGATTTCCCGCCATTCTTCGTCAATGCCACCAGTGCTACGAATTGCGGGTCGCCCCGCCCGGCTGTACCAGTAGGCCGCATTGCCCAGGTCGCCTTCAATTCTGTGGAGCAGCGCATGAATCCATGAGCCGGTCTCGGTATGGATGTCCTGGGCGATATCATGAGCCGGGTGCCAACGATCCTTTTTGGTCAGCCATAGGGCTTGCAATTCGGGGGAAAGGCTTGCTGGAGGCTGGTCGTCCGTTTCGATGGAGGCTTCTAATTCCTGCAGGGTCATCTTTGTTAGAAAAATAATGGGTTTACCGTTTGGGGATTCAGTTGGAAATCTTCTCTTCTGCAAGCTTTGCCACTTTTGTAAAGTCCGCAGCAAAGATGCGAATACCATCGGCCAGTTTTTCCGTCGCCATGGCATCTTCATTCAATTCCCAGCGGAAGAGCTTTTCATGCATGTCGACTTTGGGAATGTCCATCTGCGCTGATTTTGCGGCATCCAGCTTTTGTTCAACAGGTGCATCACTTTGTTTTAATTCTTCCAGAAATTTGGGGCCAATGGTCAGGAGGTCACAACCTGCCAATTCCAGAATTTCTCCAGAGTTTCGGAAACTGGCTCCCATCACTTCCGTCTGGTATCCATACTTTTTATAATAGTTGTAGATCTCATGTACACTCTGCACTCCCGGATCTTCTGCGCCTTCGTAGGTCCTGCCATGCCTGGCTACGTTCCAGTCCAGAATTCTGCCCACAAAGGGGGAGATCAATTTCACGCCAGCTTCTGCACAGGCAATGGCCTGAGCTTGGGAAAACAGCAGAGTCAAGTTGCAGTGGATGGATTCCTTTTCGAGAACTTCCGCCGCCCGGATGCCTTCCCAGGTGCTGGCAATTTTGATCAGGATTCTTTCCCGGTCGATGCCCGCCTTTTCGTATAGTCCAATCAATTCACGGGCTTTTTCAATACTGCCTTCTGTATCAAAAGATAAATGTGCGGGAACTTCAGTGGAAACGCGGCCCGGAATGATTTTCAAGATTTCCAAACCGAAACCAACCAGCAACAAATCCAGAGCCTTTTCCAAATTTCCACCAGAATCCCGGGCGGCCTGATCAACCAGATGTGCGTACTGAGGCTGAGTGGCTGCCTTCATGATCAGGGATGGATTTGTGGTCGCATCCTGCGGGTGATACTGGGCAATCAGCTCAAAATCCCCCGTGTCTGCCACGATGGTTGTGAGCTTTTTTAATTGGTCGAGTGTTGAGGCCATGATGTGCTATTTTGAAAAAATGAAAAAAAGTTGAACTTAGACTTGATCCCAAGGGGAGAAGTCTGCATTTTCGTCGGCTCTTTTTTTTCCAGACCCCAAAACTGGAGGCCCAAAAAGTATTTCCATAAACAGGGTTAACACCCATCAGCCAGACCACAACAGAAATTTCATGAAAACTACGCTACCCAAAGCAGATGCCATTGAACGCAAATGGTGGATCGTGGACGCCAAAGACCTCGTACTGGGTCGACTCAGCGTAAAAGTTGCCAACGTGCTCCGAGGCCGCAATAAAGCGATTTACACCCCGCACATTGATACCGGTGACTTCGTTGTGGTCATCAATGCCGACAAAGTTCGCCTTACCGGCAACAAGGAAACTCAGAAGGACTACATGTTCTACACCGGATATTTCGGCAACGAAAAGCACATCAGTGCCAAGGAAATGCGGGAAAAGAATCCTAAATTTATGATTGAGAATGCCGTCAAGGGCATGTTGCCCAAAAACAAACTTTCCCGTCAGATCATTAAAAAACTTAAGGTGTTTGCTGGTGAAGCTCATGATCATGAAGCTCAGCAACCTCAACCTCTTGCCATCTAACTTTTTGAATCTCCTATGAAAGCTACCGCAAACAAACCTGTCTTTGCCTCAGTGGGCCGCCGCAAATGTGCCGTTGCCCGTGTACGTCTTCAGGAAGGACAAGGCCGCATTCGCATCAACGGAAAAGATGCTGAAGACTATTGTGCTCTTGAAGTCTTTCACCGCGAACTGAATGCGCCTCTGAAGACGACAGAGAAGCAAGGCCGCTTTGACCTCGCCATCAACGTGCAAGGCGGAGGTTACGTGGGACAGGCCATTGCCATCCGCCTCGGCATTGCCCGTGCACTTGAAAAATTCGATGAAGAGCTTCGCAGTCCATTAAAGTCCGCCGGATTTCTCCGACGAGACAGCCGTGTACGTGAACGCAAAAAGTCCGGCCAGCCCGGGGCTCGCAAGCGGTTCCAGTTCTCCAAGCGCTAATTTCGCGAAGAACCCGCTTCCAATTTCAAAGCCCTCCTCTGGCCCGGCCGGGGAAGGGCTTTCTTGTTTTTATCGATCTACAATTTTTCCACTAAACATCTTTCTCAGACTCAGATGGCTACTGAATTGAAAGCAGGCGTCATTGGCGCCTCAGGTTATTCCGGTATAGAACTTCTTCGTCTTCTCGACACTCACCCCAACATCCAGGTGACACGGGCCAATTCCCGCAGCTTGGCTGGTCAACAGGTTTCGGATGCTTATCCGGCTCTGCGTGGACGTTTGCCAGGCTTGGAGTTTACGGCCACGGAGCCAAAGGCGTTAGCGGATACTGAAGAGGAACTGTACTTTCTGGCTTTACCGCATGGAGTTGCGGCGGAGTTTGCCCGCCCTCTCTACGATGCTGGCAAGACCATCATTGATCTCAGTGCGGACTTTCGGCTCAACTCCGAAGCGACCTACGAGGAATACTACAACGCACCGCATCCGGACCTCGAACTTCTTCAGGAAGGTGCCTACATCATTCCGGAGATCCATGGCTTTTCCTCTTTACAGGAGCATCGGCTTTTTGCCTGCCCCGGATGTTACCCGACCAGTATCCAGATCCCCTTGACCCCACTGGTCAGGGAAAGACTGGTCGAAACCAAAGACATCATTGTGAATAGCTACAGCGGTGTAAGTGGTGCCGGGAAGAAGCTCCATGAAATGTACCTGTACTGTGAGCGGGATGAAAGTGCCAGGGCTTACGGACTTCCCAGGCATCGGCATCTATCGGAAATCGAGGAACAGTTGACCCTCGCGAACGATGGCCGGTCTGTCATGGTCCAGTTCTGCCCACATCTGGCCCCAATGAAACGCGGGATTCACTCTACAATCTCGGTACCTGCCAAAGGCGGTCTCGAAGAAGTCTATCAAGAATGGACAGATGCTTATGCAGACAGCCCTCTGGTACAGGTGCTGCCATCCGGGCAATTCCCGGACACCGCCCACGTCACCGGAACTTCCCGGGCCGACATCTCAGCCGTTTATGATGATAGAACGGATCGTTTCATTCTCACCAGCGTGATCGACAATCTACTCAAAGGCGCCAGCGGTCAGGCAGTCCAGATTGCCAACTTACGGTACGGATTCCCCGAAACCGCCGGCTTGCTCTAATTCATTCGCCCCATTTCCACATATTTTGAAAAATGAACTCACAGATTCAGTACCATTACTCGACTGATGCTCTTGCTCATGTTTCCGGATTTACCACGTCTGCAGCTGCCTGCGACATCCGGAACAAAGGCAATGACCGTCTCGATCTGTGTCTGATCCATTCTGCAACTCCCTGTACTGCCGCCGGGGTATTTACGACCAATGATGTGGTCGCGGCTCCAGTGACCTATTGCCAGGATGTTTTGGCGGAAGGCACCCCCATTCATGGCATCATCTGCAACAGCGGTAATGCCAATGCCTGCACAGGAGAGCAGGGAGATCGCGATGCGGAGGAGATGCTCATGGAGGCGGAGCAGCAAACACAGTCCCCGGAAAAGAGTTATTTGGTCTGCTCCACCGGTCGGATCGGTGAAGTGTTGCCCATGGATCGGATGGTGCCCAAAATTCAGGAATGTGCTCAAAACCTTTCCGCGGAGCCACAAAATGCGACCGATGCTGCCGAGTCGATCTTAACCTCCGATACCCGTCCCAAGACGGTTCGGGCAGAGTTCACTCTTGATGGCGAGAAGGTAACCATCGCAGGCATTGCTAAAGGTGCTGGCATGATCGAGCCCAACATGGCCACCATGCTGGCCTTCGTCATCACAGATGCGGACGTAGAAACTTCTCTGTTGCACAAACTTCTCACCGATGCCACCAACCAGTCTTTCAACCGGCTTACTGTGGATGGTGATATGAGTACCAATGATGCCGTGCTGCTTCTGGCCAATGGTCAGTCCGGCAAACAGATCAGCCCGGATATTCCCGAAGGCCTGCAACTCTTTCAGGAAGCATTGAATCAAATCTGTTATGATCTTGCCCACAAGATCGTCTCCGATGGGGAACGGATTACCAAAGTGGTCAAAATCCACACGACCGGAGCTCCCTCCGATCTCGCCGCAGAAAAAGTCTGCCGGGCTGTTGGCAATTCCCTTCTGGTCAAAACTTCCTGGTACGGCAACGACCCGAATTGGGGACGTTTGATGGATGCCGCCGGCTACGCAAGAGTCGGGTTGCAGATGGAGAAAATTGACCTTCATTACGATGAAACTCCCGTACTCCTGCAAGGGAAGCCCCAAACCCAAAATCGGGCAGACTGGAAGAGCATTGTTTCGGGTGATTCCTTTACCATTCACCTCGATCTGAACCTTGGGGCGGGGAAGTCCTGGATCCTTTCGACTGATCTCACCGAAGGCTACGTAGATTTCAACAAAAGTGAATAATCCAACCCTAGATAGCATCTCACCTTCCACCAAAGCCAAGGTTTTGCTGGAGGCCCTTCCTTACGTCCAGAAATTCCGCAATTCTCTCTTTGTCGTAAAATATGGCGGAAGTTTTCTCGACGAAAACAATGTTGAAATGCAGGAGAGCATTGCCCGCGATATTCTCTTCCTTTCCTCGGTTGGGATTCGAGTGGCTTTGGTACATGGAGGCGGAAAGGCCATCTCCCGGTCACTGGCTAAGGAAAATCTGGAAACCCGGTTTGTGCACGGTCTGCGTTACACGGATCAAGCCAGCATCAACATTGTCGAGAAGACACTGAACCAAGTCGTTAATAAACAGATTTCGGAGACTATTGAGAAGATCGGCGGTGTGCCTG
Organism: uncultured Opitutales bacterium; assembly: GCA_964432425.1. Classification (GTDB taxonomy): domain Bacteria; phylum Verrucomicrobiota; class Verrucomicrobiia; order Opitutales; family JABJCN01; genus JAYPDO01. The sequence continues at coordinate 12,896 of CAYSOI010000026.1, forward strand.
CTCCCACTCCTGGGCAACGGGTGTTTTCCTGCGAAAAAATGACAGCCCTGCCCGATGGTACTGCAGTAGATCTTGGGTACGTAGGCAAGATCACCGGAGTTTCACCGACAGAAGTCAAAGCCCCGCTTTCCGAAGGCCGGATACCTGTGATCAGTTCGATTGCCGCTGGAGAGGAGGATACCGTGTACAATACAAATGCAGATGTCGCCGCTGCTCAGCTGGCCGCCTCACTCCAAGCCCGTCGTCTGGTTTATTTGTGTGATGTCCCAGGGCTTCTCCGGGACCCTTCTGATCCTTCAACATTGATTTCCTCCTTGCCGGTTTCCCAGATCGAGCAACTCAAAAAGGCCGGCGTTATCAGCTCGGGAATGGTCCCCAAGATCGATAGTGCGGCGCATGCCATTCGCAGTGGGGTCCATCGGGTTCACCTCATTGAAGCGAACCAACCACACAGCCTCCTTCTCGAAATCTTTACCGACAAGGGGATCGGTACTGAGATCACCATCGAATAAATCCACCCTCATGAACACTCAGGAACTTTACCAACAGCACGTCCTTAAAAATTATGCCGCTCCACCATTGACGATTGTTCGAGGTGAAGGGGCATGGGTTTGGGATGATGCCGACAAGAAATACCTGGATTTCACAACCGGAGTCGCCGTCAACGCCTTGGGCCACTGCCATGCAGGTTGGGTTGCAGACATTACCCGCCAAATGAGCACCTTGGCCCATTGCAGTAATCTCTATGCCCATCCCCTTCAAGGTCAACTGGCCGCCAAAATCACTGAATTGGCAGGGCCGGGCAACGTCTTCTTCTGCAACTCCGGAGCCGAAGCCACTGAGACCCTGCTCAAGCTTTCCCGTCTTCATGGGCATTCCGGCCGCTATGAAGTCATCACCGCGAAAAACTCCTTTCACGGCAGAACTTTCGGCGGAATGAGTGCCACCGGCCAGGACAAGACCCAGAATGGCTACCATCCCTTGTTGCCAGGGTTTCGGTATGCAGAGTTTAACAACATTCAAAGTTTTCGTGACGCTGTAACCGACAAGACCACTGCTATCCTCATCGAGCCGATTCAAGGTGAAGGGGGCATTCTTCCGGCGACCATTGAATTTCTAAAGGAGCTTCGTGAGCTTTGTGATAAGGAGGGTCTTTTGCTTCTCATGGATGAGATCCAGTGCGGAGTTGGGCGTACCGGCAAATGGTTTGCCTTTGAAAAAGCAGGAATTGAGGTGGATGCCATCGCATTGGCCAAAGGACTTGGTGGAGGCTTTCCCATCGGAGCTGCATGGATGAATACGAAAGCCGCTGCTTTGTTCAAACCTGGCTCTCACGGTAGCACTTATGGGGGCAACCCCATGGCCTGTGCCGCGGCCCTCAGTGTGATGAATACGATCGAGAAGGAAGACCTTCTACAAAACGTCCAGAAGCTAAGTGCAGAATTTCACCAGCAGCTTCATGGCTTGGTCCAGCAGTTTCCTAACATTTTTGACTCTTTCCGGGGTGAGGGCTTCCTGATGGGGCTGGTCCTCAAAGATTCCCCAGCACCGATGATTGAACAACTTCGGGAGAATGGTCTTCTGACTGTACCCGCCGCTGGAAATGTTCTTCGGCTCTTGCCTCCTCTGAATGTGACCAGGGAGGAACTCCAAACCAGCCTCGACATTCTCCAGAAAACCTTATTCTCCACCAACTCCTAAACCCCTACCTATCATGAAACACTTCCTCAAAGAGAATGACTTCAACCCCGAAGAACGCCAGGAACTGTTTACCTTTGCCAAGGATTGCAAAGAGAACCGCTACAATCACCCCAAACCCCTTGCGGAACAAAGTTGGGGCATGCTTTTTTATAAAAACTCCACCCGTACACGCATTTCTTTTGAAGTCGGGCTGGGGGATCTCGGAGCCAGAGTCATTGTTTTGGAAAAGTCCGCCATGCAGATTGGCCGGGGCGAAAGCCTGGCAGATACAGCCAAAGTGTTTTCGCGGTATCTCAATGGCTTGGTGATTCGGGCCTATGGGCACGATGTCATCGTAGATTTCGCGAAGGAAGGCAGCATCCCGGTGATCAATGCACTCACCGATTTTCTTCATCCCTGCCAAATTTATTCCGATGTCTTCACCCTGGCAGAAAAGTGGGGCGGCAAGGGAGACAACCTTGACTCTCTGAAGGGACGCAAGATCACCTACTTTGGCGATTGCTGCTGCAACATGGCCAACTCATGGATCATGGCCGCCAGCCTTTTTGATCTGGAGCTGACCCTTTGTGGCCCGGAAAGTTTCCGTCCGCAGCAAGACATACTGGACCTGCTCAAAGAGCAAAACCTGGAGCCCAATTTTCACTTTACCACCGATCCACGGGAAGCGGCGGACAATGTGGATGCCTTCTACACAGACGTATGGGTCAGCATGGGCAAGGAGGATGAGTCCAGAGAACGCATCGGCCAGATGAAACCCTATTGCGTCAATTCCGATCTTCTCAAACGTGGCAAACCCGATGCCTTGTTCCTTCATTGCATGCCCACCCATCCAGGTCTTGAAGTGACACAGGCCGTGCTGGATTCACCCCAGGCCCATCTCTTCGACCAGGCGGAAAACCGCTTGCATGTACAAAAGGCCATCCTGGCCCAACTCGCCAAAAATCCCGGTTAATCACTTTTCTCACCCAAACCCTTTCAACTTCATCAAATTATCATGGATAAAGTAGTACTTGCTTACTCCGGGGGACTCGACACTTCCGTGCTTGTCTCCTGGCTCAAAGAAAAACTTGGCATGGAGGTCATCACCTTTGCTGCCGATGTCGGACAGGAAGAAGAGCTCGACGGCCTCGATGAAAAAGCCCGTGCCACCGGAGCTTCCAAACACTACACCCTGGACCTGGTCGAAGAATTCGCTTCCGACTTCATTTTCCCGATGTTCCGGGCCAACGCCATCTACGAAAGCCAGTATTTTCTGGGTACTTCGATTGCCCGCCCTTTGATTGCCAAGGCTCAAATTGAAATTGCTCAAAAAGAAGGAGCTATTGCCGTAGCTCACGGCGCAACCGGGAAAGGCAATGACCAATGCCGCTTCGAACTGACATACGCCGCATTGGAGCCCAACATCGAAATCATCGCCCCATGGCGCAGACAAGACTTTCGGGATACGTTCCCAGGCCGCACCGAAATGATCGACTACTGCCGGGAGCACAACATCAACGTCGAAGCCTCTGCCTCCAAACCCTATTCCATGGACCGCAACCTGCTTCACATCTCCTACGAAGCTGGCATTCTGGAAGATCCCTGGTTTGACCCAACTGAAGACGACAACAAAGACATGTTTAAGTTGTCTGTTGCTCCCGAGGATGCACCGGATGAGCCTGAATACATCGAACTTGACTTCGAACAAGGCGACTGCGTGGCCATCAACGGGGAACGCCTGCCCCCAGGAAAACTGCTGAAAAAGCTCAACCAACTGGGTGGCAAACATGGCATCGGCCGGGTCGACCTCGTAGAAAACCGTTTTGTCGGGATGAAAAGCCGCGGCGTGTACGAAACTCCAGGCGGTACCATCCTGCTTCAAGCCAAGCGTCAGGTAGAAACTCTTACCATGGACCGCGACCTAGTACACCTGCGGGACACCTTGACCCCCAAGTATGCCGAGTTGGTTTATTATGGCTTCTGGTATGCTCCAGAAAGGGAAGCCCTCCAGGCCTTCTTTGACGAAAGTCAGAAAACCGTTACCGGTACAACACGCCTCAAGCTCTATAAAGGCAACTGCATCGTTGTAGGCCGTAAGTCTCCCTACTCCCTGTATGATGATGCCATCGCCTCCATGGAAGGCACTCAAAGTGATTACAACCCTGATGATGCCTCCGGATTTATCCGACTCAATGGCCTTCGTCTCAGAATGCGGGAACTCACTGCGAGAAGAAATCAGAGTTGAGTTCGGATTCATCCAGCCCAAAGGAATCTCCACCTCCTGAGCCACCAAGGAGGCCATTGATATCCTTGCGGAGGAAAATCACTCTTACTTTTCTGGGTGGGCTGACCATTCTGTTGCTCATCAACCTTGCCCGCAGTCCATATTATCGCCCCATTTTCACTTCTGAATATTGGCAGACGCTTGGGAAGTTCGGGCAGGTTCTGCGCATCATACATTCGGACTATGTGGAGCAGGGCGGGGCGGATTTTGAGGCCCTCAATGAGGAAGCCATGGAGGCCATGGTCGCCTCTTTGGACAAACATTCCAGATACTACTCCGCCGAGCGTTACGAGGACTACAAGAAGTTCAACCGCATGGAGTATGTCGGCATCGGCGTACAAGTGCAGGAGATCAAAAAAAGCATCTACATCATTGATGTGTTCGCGACAGGATCTGCCTTGGAAGTGGGCATCCTACCGGGAGACCGGATTGTGGCGGTCGATGACCGCAATATTGAGAACCTGTCCCTCTCCGAAGTGGTCGACATCATCAAGGGACCGAAGAATACCAGGGTAAAGATCAGTATCCAGCGGACTTATCCTGATCTGGAGACCAAGGAGTATAGTGTCGAACGCCGGGACATCATCCGTGACAGCGTCAGCAATGTGCAAATGCTTCCATCCGATGTCGGGTATCTTCAAATCGCCAAGTTTACCGACAATACTCCGTATCTTCTCTCCGAGGCGTTGGATCAATTGTACAAGAAAGGTGCTGAGTCCCTCATCATTGATCTGCGGGGAAACCCTGGCGGTCTGCTCCCGGTTTGTGTGGATGTGGCCAGTGAATTTTTGCCGGATAATGAAATCGTATTGACGGTTCGTTCCCGCCGGGAAGACCAAAAACAGGAATACAAAGCCAAAGAAGACAATCGTCAGTTCAAGCTCCCGATTATGGTCCTCCAGGACAAAATCAGTGCCAGTGCTTCTGAGATCCTGGCCGGTTGCTTAAAATCGTATGGATTGGCCAAAATTGTGGGTACCCAATCGCATGGAAAAGGCACGGTGCAAACTGTCTACAACTTGAAGGCCGATGCCGGCTTGGTCATTACCACAGCCAAATACTATTTGCCCAATGGCCAAACCATCGCCGGGAAAGGGGTGGAACCTGACTTCATTGTCCCATTTCCGCAAAAAGATGCCGCCATCATCTATCTCTCACTACTGCATCGTGCCCGGATGGGAGAGGACCAATTCCATAAAACTTTTGGCGTTTCTCCGATGAATGACCCACAGCTGGATGCCGCCCTGCATATTCTCAAGCATGGCTCTCTGGACTCTTCTTCCAAGGTTGCACAGGAAACCTCGATCACGAGTTCCATGTCACTCACATCAGGCTCTGTGCCAACCGACGATTCCGAAGCAATCTCCGAATGATTCTGGCCGTCGAAAGCTCCTGCGATGAGACCGCCTTGGCTCTCTTCGATCCCTTGACCGGGGAAATGGCGGAATTTCTTCACAGTCAACTCGATCTTCATCAGCAATATGGCGGGGTCGTACCCGAGCTTGCCAGTCGGGAGCACCTGCAAACCTTCCCGATTCTTCTCGATCAATTGATCCGGAAACCGGGATTTGATCCAAAACAGCTTTCCCAAATTGCGGTCACTGTGGGACCGGGTCTTGCCCCTTGCCTTGCACTCGGCATCAGTCATGCCCGTGCCTTGAGTTCAGCGTGGAAACTTCCCATCACTCCTGTGAATCATCTGCAAGGCCATGCTTACTCCGTATTTATCGGCCAACATGCAGAAGATCCGGATACATTCCATGAGCGGCTTTCGCAATATCTTCCTCATCTCGGACTCCTGGTATCCGGTGGAAATACCATCCTCTTCGAGATTACAAGCGACCTCAAAATCCGCATCATTGCACAAACCATTGATGATGCCGCCGGAGAAGCACTTGATAAAGGAGCCAAGCTATTGGGCTTGAACTATCCCGGTGGAGCCCTTCTGGAAAAACACGCCCAGGGTGGCGATGCCGCGTGCTTTGATTTCCCAAGAGCCTTTGCTCAGAAAGGGGACATGCGTTTTAGCTACTCCGGCCTGAAAACCAGTCTTCGCTACCGTTTGGAAAAGATGAAAGATTCGGAGGTGGACTCTCAATTTTCACACCTTTGTGCCAGCTACCAGCAAGCCGTTGTGGACCAATTGCTGGCCAAAACCAACCAAGCCTTTGACCCTGCTTACCACCGCAGCATCGGCCTTTCCGGAGGAGTGGCTAACAACCGAACTCTTCGCCGGTGCCTGACAGAACTTGCTGAAGCACAAGGGCGCTCCCTGTTACTGGCACAACCCAAACACTGCGGTGACAACGCCTCCATGATCGCCTTCGCCGCCTTTCTCAGCCCTGAGGAGACGAGACCTTCTCTGGAGCTAAAGCCTGCACTTACTCTGGCCTGAAGTCTTTTTACTGCTTGCTAAAGAACAGGGCAATACTCTTGCTAATCAATTTTCCTGACCTAGCCTGACTAATCCCTTCTCATTGAATCAACATTGAATCATACGTACAATGAATGCCCCAAGCGAAGCTCCTGAAAAGAAACTTTCCAAGAACGAATCCATCAAGGAAAACAGTAGTTACCTGCGTGGAACTATCCTGGAAGGACTGGCCGATACATCCACAGGTGCCATCTCTGCGGATGACGCACAGTTGACCAAGTTCCACGGCACCTACTTGCAGGATGACCGGGATCTCCGCAAAGAGCGGGCCAAAGCCAAGCAGGAAAAAGCCTTCAGCTTCATGATTCGGGTACGTGTCCCAGGAGGAGTTACCACTCCCAAGCAATGGCTGGTGATTGACGAATTGGTCGACAAATATGCCAACGGTACCCTCAAGCTCACCACCCGCCAGGCCTTCCAATACCACGGAGTCCTCAAAGGAAACCTTCGTAACACCATCAAGGAAATCAACGATACACTCCTCGATACATTGGCTGCCTGTGGCGACGTAAACCGTAACGTACTTTGTAATCCGAACCCACACCTTTCCAATCTTCATACCGCGGCCTTCAAGGCCACGAAAGATATCAGTGACCACCTCAGCCCACAAACCAAAGCTTACCACGAGATTTGGATTGATGGAGAGCTGTCGAAATCCACGGAAGAAGAAGTCGAGCCCATTTACGGAAAGACCTACCTGCCCCGTAAATTCAAGATCTCTGTCGCCATTCCTCCTACCAATGAGGTCGACATCTTTGCTCAGTGCCTGGGCTTCATTGCCATTGCTGACGACAACGGCGAACTTGCCGGCTTCAACGTCACTGTGGGCGGAGGTTTGGGGATGACCCATAATAAGACCGAAACCTATCCCCGCCTCGCAGATGTCATCGGATTTTGTACACCGGAGCAGGTGACCGAAGTCGCCGAGTATGTGGTCAAGATCCAACGGGATTATGGAGATCGCTCGGACCGCCGTCATGCCCGCCTCAAGTACACCATTCAGGATCGCGGTATCGAATGGTTTAAAAAAGAACTCAACGACCGCATGGGTTGGGAACTTCAGGAAGCTAGAGAATACCACTTTGAAACCATGTCCGATCGCTACGGTTGGACACAAGGCCACGACGGAAAATGGCACTACGGAATGTTCGTGCAAAATGGCCGCCTCCGTGAAGATTCCCGTAGAGGCATTTGTGAAATTGCTAAAGTTCTCGATGGTGAATTCCGCCTGACCCCCAATCAGAACCTGGTTATTGCCAATGTCTCCGAAGAGCAAAAGCCTCAGATTCAGGCCCTGCTGGAAGAACATAAATTGGACGCACTCCAACAATCCGGCCTCCGGCTCAACTCCATGGCTTGTGTTGCTCTACCCACTTGTGGACTTTCTCTGGCAGAAGGGGAGCGTTATCTCCCGGATTTAATCGATTCCATAGATGAAATCCTGGATGAAGCGGGTCTCCGCGAAGAGGAAATCAGCATTCGCATGACAGGCTGCCCCAACAGCTGCGCCAGACCTTCTCTGGCTGAGATCGGACTCATCGGCAAAGCTCCAGGCAAATACAATCTTTACTTGGGTGCCAGCCGCAATGGAACCCGACTGAACAAGCTCCACAAGCAAGCCATTGCCCACGACGAAATCCTGGAAACTCTTCGCCCCCTCCTTCTCGACTACGCCAAGCAGCGTCAGGAAGGCGAAGGCTTCGGAGACTTTTGTATCCGCCAGGGAGTCGT
>CAYSOI010000027.1:0-20279 GCA_964432425.1 uncultured Opitutales bacterium
CCAAGCCGAGCTTTTCGTAGGTTTCGATTGCGGAAAGATAACTCTTGGCCGCATCTTTGAAGTTTCCCGATGCCAAATGTTGGCTTCCGATCTGCTCCTGTAAATCTGCTCTTCTTCCTTCGTCTTCTTCTTCCGCCAGTCTTTGTTGAAGGGTTTCCAAGCTATCTTCCGACACTTCGACCTGATTCTCGACTGTCTTGTCCCGTTCTTTCCAGAGGGCTTCGATCTGGGCTTCGTAACGAATGCGGCGAGGGTCATTTTTGGGAAGCTTGGCCACCCAATCATTCAGAGAGAATTCCTTCTGTTCGGATTCGGGCTCGGGAGCAGGCTCGGGCTCAGCTTTCACTTCCGGAGGGGTGGCAAGATTCATGTCATCATCCAATTGGGGCGCAGACTTCTTCGCTGGACTGGAATCTCCGCAAGCCGACAAGAATAAGGCTAGCACAAGCTGAATGAAAAACGGTTTCATATCGAATTGCACACTCCGTTTAGGAAAAAAAAGGTATCCGTTTCGGCCAATCGATCCACAAAATGAATTCAGGCCACCTCCTGGTATTTTCAATGTTTTGGCGAAAACTTGAATGCATTTCGCCTGTTTTGCCCTAGAACTCCTGATCCAGACTCCCGAAGATCTTATCCATGCAATTCTGGTCGATACCGATCATGCCGGAGAAATGGGTAATCCACTGCTGCTCATGTTCATGAAGTTCTCCATCCGCCAGACAGACACGCATCATGTCTTCCAAATTCTGTACTTGTTGGGCATAACTCCCAACAGCTTTGCAGGCATACTCTCCTCCGGAAATCAGGTGATAGGCAATGTCGAGATCCTGTTTTGTGGCTTTCAGCCTTTTGGCGACTTTGTCCATTTCTTTCTGCTCACTGGGACAAAGGTGACTATCCGCGTAAACAATCGACAATAAATTGGCCAGGTAGTAATGTACGGGGTCCGGGTCCTCTGACAAATCTTCTATGGCCGGACTCAGATTGCTCCCAACGTCCAGAAAACACCCCCGACTATATAGCTTATCAAAATGATTGTAGCGGACAGTTAACTCCAGACGTTGTCCCCTGGAAAGTTTCTGCACTTCGGAATCTCGGGAATGGGGAAACATCACCTCCACCTCGGGTCCATCGAGCGTATTCATATGCCCTTGAATGCAACGCCCTTTCTGGTACTCATCCGGGACTTCATAACTGAGTACCCAGGAGGGCCGTATAATGTGAACGACAAGACTGCAATCCTCCGCTCCCAGTGTTTCCGCCAGGACCTTTTCCTGCTCTGGAGTGAGGTTGGCGGCATTGATATCTTTGAGAATTTCGGCTGGATTCATGTGTTGGAGACGGTTGCAAGGTTTAGGTACGGGAAATTAGATCACATCCGCAAAAGTCTTCTCTGTACTTCGGAAGTAGCGAACTCCGATGAACAGGAAGACCAGAGTGGTCACAATGGAAAGATAAATCGAGGGCATGTGTAGTTCAGTATTGCCCAGGATCGACCAACGAAAACCATTGATGACTCCAACCATGGGATTGAGGGAATAGAGCAACTGAGCAATCTCCCCCGCTTTTTCTCCATAATCTGCACTGATTCTTTTGCCGACATCCGAAATTTCATAGAAAATGGGGCAGGCGAAGAATCCAATCTGGACGACAAAGGGAACGATGTAGCGGAAGTCCCGATAGCGAACATTCAACGCCGTAAAGAGCAAACCAGGCCCCAGTGCAGCAAAGAAGGCAAGGATCGCAAATAAGGGAAAAAAGACAACCTGCCATGAGGGTACAAAAGAATAAAGCACCATCATTATGGCCAAAAGTATCAGCGATATGGCGAAGTCCACCATGCTGGTTATCACAGCACTTGCCGGAACCACCAATCGTGGGAAATAGACTTTGGAGACCAGATTTGCATTCACAACCAGGCTGTTGCTCGACTCGGACAAAGCGGTCGCAAAGAAAAACCACGGAGTCTGTGCCACGAAAATGAATAAGACGATGGGAGTATCCGAAGGCGGAACCTCCATGACCACTTTCCGGACAAAGACAAAAACGGCCATGGTCAAAACCGGACGGATGACCGCCCACGCGATGCCGATGATGGTCTGTTTGTAACGAACAAGAATGTCCCGCCATGCCAGGAAGTAGAAGAGCTCACGGAAGAGCCAAAGATCTTTCCAATACTGGCGTTCGGTATTTCCTGCCTCAATGACGAGTTTGGACATGGCTGCGTATATATAGAATGTTCAGTTCCGGGGGCAATCCCCAAAAAGTTTATTCAGCGACCCGGTAGATACGTTGAACACGTTTGGTAATGGAACAAAGGATTTCGTAGGGGATGGAGTGGGCTTTGGCCGCAAATTGAGAAAGGGTGATCTCCTGTGCCCGGTCTCGCCCAATCAAGGTTGCGGTTTCTCCGGGCTTTAAATTGGGAAGCTTACTGGCGTCAATAATGGTCTGATCCATGGTCACCCGGCCCAGGATGGGCAATCGCCTACCCTTGATCAGCACTTCACCACAATTGCTCAGACTCAAGGGAATGCCATCTCCGTAACCTCCCGTCAGGACTGCAACCGTACTGTCCTTCGCCAGAATGTGAGTGCGGCCATAACTGATGCCTGTCCCGGCTGGCAACTTCTTCACCAGCCCGACTTTGGTATAAAAACTCAGGACGGGCTCCACTTGTACTCCGGCAAAGAGAGAGTCCGGATTCGGAGGCACTCCGTATTGCAGCAGCCCAATCCGAACCGCATTTACGGGAGATTCCCCACTTATCGATTCCAGGGAACTGCTGCTGTCGGCATGAATGAGCAGTGGTTCACCAGCATGGTTTTGACGAAATTCTTCCGTAGCCTGCAAAAAAAGCTCCCGCTGCAATTCAGTAAACTCCCGATCTTCCGCCGCATCGGCAAAATGAGTGTAGAGCCCCTGAACCTTGAGGTATTCCAACTGATCCACCAACCCAAGGAGATCTTTCGCCTGTTCATGCCAAACTCCGGAACGCCCCATGCCCGTGTCGATCTTGATGTGGACTCGGAGCCGGGTGTTGTTCCTTTTTGCAAATTGATGAAAACGTTTTGCTTCTTCCTCCGTGGAGAGTGTGGCAATGAGATCATAATCAATCAGTGCATCTTCTTCGCCCGGCAAAATGGGACTCAGAACCAATGTGGGCCAGCCGCTGCCGATTTCACGAATCTGAGCCCCTTCCGCAACATTGGCTACGGCAAACAAGTCTGCCCCACATTGAATCAACCTCGAAACGACTGGATGAATGCCGTGCCCGTAGGCATCCGCTTTCACCACCGCAACATGGCGTAAATTGGCCGGCAACCCCGCTTTGATGCGGCGCAGGTTTCTTTCCAGTGCGGCGAGATCAATGTCCGCCCAGCATCTTGCCTGGGGTTGAGGAATCATGCTTTGCGATGACGTTCCGGGGTCCACTTCCGAAAGGTAGGCGCAGTGGCGGGGAAAAGGATAGGCTCAGGTGTGAGTTGAAAGAGCTCACTCTGCAGCAGCACGTTGGGAAGTGCAGCGAGATTCGGCTCCATAGGTTGGCTATGCGAAGGAGGTTGAGTGGCAAATTTTCTTTGACGAACATGATAAAGAGGGGCGTCTTCCAAGTCAGAGACTTCCCCGTCACTCAATTCGCTCATTTCCGAAACAGCATTGCCTGCATGCCTCACCTTGTACCAAGTGTCTTTGCGATGTTGGGCCAGAAGGGTAAAAGCCTCGGGAGCCTCGGGTCGGTAGGCATGAAGGGCCGCATAAACCGGCAAAGTGTAAGCCGCAAAAAGTTCAATCTTGGGATGGGTCACCTTCCAGGTTCTCAAAGCCATACTGGCAATTCGAAGCCCGAGGGAAGAGCCGGGACCACAACAATAATAAATCTTTTCCAGATCGGCAAACTCCTGGCCAGCTTCCTCCAGGGTGGCATCCAGGCTTTCAAAGATAAAATCGAGTGCATTGGCCTGATCGACATGTAGGGATAGAATCTTGCCATCCTCCAATAGGGCAAGACTCGTATCTACAGTACTGGTATCAAGCCAAAGTGTGGACACTGGTCAGTCGTATTGACGCCGCAGGTTGGTGGGAAGAATTCCGAGTTCTTCCCGGTACTTGGCAACCGTCCGGCGGGCAATTTTGATGTCATCCTTGGCCAGAAGGTTGGAAATGGCCTGATCACTGAGAGGTTTTACCGGGTTTTCCGCTTCAATGATTTTGCTGATGCGGTCTTTGACACTTCGACTCGAGATGGAATCGCCTTCGGTATTTTCATAGCCTGCGGTGAAAAAGTATTTGAAGGGAAATGTGCCGTGGGGAGTCTCCAGATACTTGTTGGCGATGGCCCGGCTTACGGTGGTTTCATGAACTTCGAGGATCTCTGCCACCTGGTTCATGGTAAGTGGCTTGAGGCCGCTGACCCCTTCCTCGAAGAAGGCTCTTTGAAAATCAAGAATTTGGCGGGAAATGCGTTCGATCGTTTGCTGGCGCTGCTCAATGCTGTTCATGATGAACTTCCCGGAATTCATCCTTTCCTTGATGAACTCCTTATCTTTCTTCGAGAGCTGACCTTTCGCGATGAGTTGCTTGATCGCAGGGTTGATTCGCAGGCGGGGAATGTAGTCATTATTGACGGTGATCGTCCACTCTGTGCCATTCCACTCAATGGTCGCATCGGGAGAAATCGTGCTGTTGGTATCGGCCCGGAAACGGCTTCCGGGATTGGGGTCCAGCTCGGCAATGTGCTCAATCGCCTCCTGCACTTCATCCTTGGAAAGATTAAGCTTGCGGGAAAGCTCCGGAATTCGACGCCGCAGCAACAAGTCCATCCATTTGTCGATCATGGAGTACGCCGGGGTGTTCTTTTCTCCCCGAAGCTCCAACTGAAAAAGCAAACATTCCCGAATGTCGATACTCCCGATACCAGGAGGATCAAAATTGCGCAGAATGTCCCGGGCCTCTGTCAATGTGGTCAAGGGAATATCGGAAAGCAGAGAAAGGTCAGAAAGGGCCGCAGTGAGAAACCCACGATCATCCAGACTGCCGATCAGGTAACGAATCGCAGCCAGCTCTTCCTCCGAACAATCCGAGCATTCGGCCTGCTCCATAATGTGTTCCTGCAGAGAGGTCTCCGACACCAGAGAATCAAAGAAGTGCTGGCGTCTCTTTTCCGCTTCGTCGGAGTATTCGGAAGTCTGGCTTTCCTGCCTGTGGTAGTCGTGCCACTCTTCTTCCAGTTGGTTGAAAATTTCAAAATCCTCCGGGAAATTCATCTCCTCCGCTTCAGAAGGTTCCGACCCGGTATCCTCTGTGCTGGCAACTTCCAGAGTTTGTTCCGAACTCCCATCATTCTCCCCCTCCGATTCACTCGATTCCGTATTGCCAGCAAGCTGATCTTCCAGGCTGATATTCTCCATCGGCAACTCTTCCAGAGCTGGATTACTCTCCAATTCCTGGAGAATGGTGGAACGCAAATCCATTGTCGCAGCCTGAAGTATTTTCAGGGATTGACGAAGTTGGGGTGCAAGGACGAGGTTTTGAACCTGCTTTTGCTGCTGCTGGAGACCTTGTGTTGCCATAACTACCTATGAGCCAGGAACCATATGGGGTTACTTGTAAAAGGGGGGGGAGGAATGAATGTTTAGGACGTAAGGGAAAACTAGGGTTTGTTCTGCTCAAACTCAGCAAGGTAGGTCGCTAGTTTCTCGTTGGTGGGTCCGTAACCATCACTGTAAATATACTTCTCCAGTGCTTCGAGCATGTCCGTTGCGGTCTGGAATCGCTCTTCCCTGTCTTTTGTCAGGGCACGCAGAAGAATCTCGTTCAACTTATCATCAATTTCTTCGCGATAGGCAGAAAAGTCCGGAGTATCCATACTACGAATATTTTCCCGGGTTCTCCGAGGGTCTTCATCATCATCTTCATACAAATTTTGCAGAAGAAGAAGTTCCCCAAGTACGATTCCACAGGCAAAAAGGTCTGCCCGGGCATCCGTCACTTCACGATTGGCCTGCTCTGGAGAAAGGTAAGCGTCTTTACCGACCACCGTATGTCCTTCCTCGTTGTACATCAGGTCCAATGCCTTTGCGATACCAAAGTCTGTCAATTTCACGTCTCCCTCACGGGCAATCATAATGTTACGTGGGCCAACATCACGGTGCACGATGCCCAGCAAACGGCCATCCCGGCCACACTGCTGATGTGCGTAGGAAAGACCACGGCAAACACGCGAAACAATAAATACGGCAACATCAATAGGGATGTGCTTTTCTTGATCCAGGTGCATGTTGATGAACTCCTCAAGGTTGATCCCGTTGATGAACTCCATCGTCATGTAGTACTGGTTGTTCATCAGCCCGAGGTGGTAAGTCTGCACAATATTGGTATGGATCAAGTCCGCCACAAGCTTGGCTTCCCCGACAAAATTGTCCTGGAATTCCTTAATTGCAGAGTACTCCTCACGAATCAGTTTTAAGGCGACAACCTTTCGGAAATCACCGATTCCATGTTGGAGGGCTTCATATACCACGCCCATTCCACCTTCAGCAATTTTTGCTACCAGTTCGATCGGATACCGAGCCTCAAATGTCATTGAGCTAAACACACGCTTAATCACGTCGAAAACAGCAGAAAACTCAAGCTATAAATTAAATCTGCACGAAACCTGCTTAAAGTTCACATGTTGGCTTGAAGTTTCCCCGATTTCTTCAGAGGATGTTTCATCATGATCAAATTAACCCAAAGTGCAGCAGAGAAGATTCTCAATCTTCAAAAAGAAAACGGAGCTGAGGACCAATTCATGCGTCTGAGCGTAGAGCCCGGTGGTTGTTCTGGAATGGAATATGCAATGGGCTTTGGTGACAAAAATGAAGACGATGAATTGGTGGAATCCAATGGAGTCAGCCTGGTCGTGGATCCAGTCAGCCTCACCTACATTGAAGATGTGGAAGTGGATTTTGATGACGGCCTGCATGGAAAAGGTTTTGAGATCCGCAACCCCAATGCCCAAAACACCTGCGGTTGCGGCCGATCCTTTAGCTGATGCCCGATAGCCTAACGGCGCTACAGTCGGAAGAATTGCTGGAGAAAATCCAATACATTCTCCCGGATTCCCTTCGCCATTGGGGTGCACTGATTGGCATCCTGCTGTTGCTGGCGATTCTCATTCTGCGCTACTTTCGCCCTGATCGTTACCCCTACGTAGCCAAACCCACCCTCTTCACACAGGCAGAACTGAAGTTTTTGGAAGTGTTGGAAGATGTCGTCGATGATGAATACTACATCTACGGCCAGGTCCGCTTGGCAGATGTCATCGAAGTGCGTTCCGGATTGGACCGAAAGTCCTGGGGCCGAGCCTTTGCCAAAATCCGAGCCAAACACCTTGATTTCGTTCTCTGTGACCCCGAAGATCACTCCATCCACTGCGCTATTGAACTGGATGATTCCTCCCACGAACGGAAGGACCGTAAAAAACGGGACCACTTTTTAAACCTGGCCATGGCTGCGGCAAGAGTCCCACTGCACCGCTTCCCCACCCGCCACAACTACGATCCGGACGAGATTCGGGATGCCATTTTCGATTAAGAATCGGACGAAAGTTGGATTCCAGCCATGTCCCCACCCGCCACAACTACGATCCGGACGAGATTCGGGATGCCATTTTCGATTAAGAATCGGACGAAAGTTGGATTCCAGCCATGTCCCCACCCGTCACTTTCTGGAAAGGTCTCAAATCAAACTCAGGCAAGACCGCCAGCAAATGATCAAAAACATCCGCCTGAATGTCTTCGTAAGCCACCCACTCCGTCGTCTTCGTGAAGACATACAATTCAATCCCGATCCCTTCCGGACTTGGAGGCAACTGCCGAACCAGGAAAGTCATTCCCACTTTGTGGATCTCAGGATTATTCTGTAAATAAGCGATGCAATAAGCCCGGAAAGTTCCCAAGTTTGTCAACCGCCGGCCATTGGCCAGCACCGACAAATCCCCCTTTTCTTTCTGGTTATGCTCCTCCACTTCAGCCAACTTCCGGTTCAAGTAAGGTTTGAGCACCTGAAAAGTCTGAAATTTTTCCAACAGCTTCTCATCCGCAAACCGCACAGATCGCATATCCAGAAAAACCGCCCGCTTGATCCTGCGTCCTCCAGAGTCCGACATGCCCCGCCAGTTCTTGAAGGAACCTGTGACCATGTGATAAGTGGGAATCGCAGAAATCGTCTTGTCCCAATTCTGCACCCGCACCGTGTTGAGATTTACATCCAGAACCTCACCATCGACACCATGCTTGGGCATCTCAATCCAGTCCCCTTTCTGCACCATATTATTAAGAGACAGCTGAAAACCCGCAACCAGCCCCAGCAAACTATCCTTAAAAATCAACATCAGGACCGCCGTCATGGCCCCCAAACCAGACAAGATCGCCACCGGACTCTTGCCAAAGCAAAAGGACACGATGTAGACGATCCCCACAAAATTCGCGATGATCTTCAACGCCTGCGTAATACCCCGCAATGGCAAACGTTTGGCCAACGACCGCCCCTCCACACTTTTGCCCAAAGCATTGAGCACAGCATCGAAAATCATCAAAATAATGACGACCAGATACAGGCTCACAAACGTCTCCGACATCCCCAGCAACCACGACTCCGGCAATAGCTCTTCCCCATCCGGACCAATCCGTTGGCCAAAAAGCGGCTCCGCAAGGTAATCTACCACCAACGCCGGGGCAATGTGCGAAATCCGCCCCAGCACACGGTTTTCCACCAAGACATCATCCCACTTGAACTTCGTCTTTTTCACCAGACTCCGCAAAGCCCGTAGCACCCATGCCTTCGCAATCCAACCCGCCAAAGCGGCAAGTATGACAATCCCCACCACTCCAATGGAATAAAACATCAACTCCGTCGACACCCCAGGGACATTCAGACCGTCTAAAAACAGAAATAACCGTGAAATCATAACTCCCAGAAAACAGAATCCCCCCCCGCCCTCGCAACAACAATCTCCCATTTTCCCCTGAAAACACTTGTCTAGTAATCGTAGAAAGTTACAACCCCAACCCCCTCATGAAAAAAATCCTCCTCACAACGACTTCTTTTCAGGATACCCCGGGAGAACATCACGACATCCTCAACTCCGCAGGATTCGAAATTGTACGTGAACGCGGCCCCCTTTCTGAAGAACGTATGCTCGAACTTGCCGGTGACTTTGACGCCTTTCTTTGTGGCGATGACGCCATCACCCAAGCCGTCATCGACAAATCCCTCCCAAAACTACAAGTCATTTCCAAATACGGAATCGGCCTAGACAAAATTGACGTCCAATACGCCACACAGAAAAAAATCCCCATCACTTTCTGCCCCGGCGTCAATCACACCACCGTCGCCGAACACACCTTCGCCCTCCTCCTGGCCCTCGTCCGTAAACTTACCGAATCCGCCAACGAAACCAGTCAAGGCAACTGGAAACGCATGACCGGTAACGAGATCATGGGCAAAACCATCGGCATCGTCGGACTGGGACGCATTGGAAAAGAAGTCGCCATCCGGGCCAACGCCTTCGGCATGAAAGTCCTCGGCTACGACATCTACTGGGACAACGACTTTGCTCAAAAGCACAACGTCCAACGAGTCGAATCCCTCCCGGCCCTATTCCCTCAGGTCGACATCCTTTCCCTCCACACCAACCTCTCCGAAGAAACTCGGAACCTCATCCGCACCCAAACTCTCGCCACCATGAAAGATGGAGTGCTCATTCTCAACTGTGCCCGAGGAGAGATCGTGGATACCCAATCCATGGTGGCCGGGCTCCAATCCGGAAAAGTCGGCGGCTACGGAACCGACGTCCTCGACCAGGAACCACCGCCGCCCAACCATCCACTCCTCACTGCTCCGAACACCATTGTCACTCCCCACATTGGTTCCCGAACCTACGAATCCGTAGTCCGGCAAGCCTCCATGGCCGTGAACAACCTCATCCTGGCCCTCAAAGGAGAAAAACCACTGGCTCAAGCCAACGACGCTCCCCTCCCAGGCCAAACAGCCAACAAAACCACCCCATCCCAACCCACAATTTCACAACCCATGAGTGAGAAATACTACATCATTCCAACTGAAACCCACAACAACCTCGTCCGTGCAGCCTACCAACATCGTGGCTATACCGCCGATGAAGCCGAATACGGAGCACAGTTTGCCGCCCTCGCCGCAACTCATGGCATCCGTACCCACAACGCACTGAAAGCTCTCCACCTGGACCACCTCTTCGGCTCCGCTGTGGGAGGCTGCGTACCCAACGTCAACATCAAGAAACAGCCTGGCCGTTTCGCCGCAAGTCAAGCCTGGGACGCCAACAAAAAACTCGGACAAGCCGTAGCCTACGAAGCCATGGACGCCTGCATGGAAATGGCTGACAAGTACGGAATCGCCCAAGTCGCCGTCGACAACACCTTCCACTACCTCTGGGGCGGCGGATACGCACTCTACGCCTCCCAAAAAGGCTACATCGCCTACACCAACTGTACCTCCACCCTAGCGGAAGTCGTCCCCTTCGGAGGCAAAACCCCAACCCTCGGAACCAACCCCCACACCTGGGCCTTTCCCTCCACATCCGCCATCGGATACGACATCCTCATCGACTGGGCAACCTCCGTTGTCGCCATGGGTCGAGTCCAGCAATTCAAACGCGAAAACAAAGAATTGCCTCCCAACGCAGCTGTAGATGCCAACGGAAATCCCACCACTGATCCCAATGCCGCCAAAGCCCTCCTCCCCTTCGGAGCTCACAAAGGCTACGGCCTCAGCCTGATCAATGAAATCATGGGCGGCCTCATTGGCGGCTCCCTCCCCACCATCCGCGGTCACCACAAAGACGACGACGAAAAACAAACCACCGCCTTCTACTTTCAAGTCATCCACCCCGACGCCCTCGTCGGTGGAGCCTTTGCCAAAGGCCGCACCCAAAGCGAAAACCTCAAAGCCGTCATCGACGACATTCTCGGAGGCGGAAACAAAGACTGCCTCCTCCCCGGACAAATCGAAGCCACCTTCGCCAAACGCACCCAAAAAGCCGGCGGCCTCCTCTTCTCAGAAAAAGAAATCTTCGCCTTCAACGAAATCGCCGAAGAATGCGGACAACCCAAGTGGAACATCGTCTCCTTCGAAACCGAATAATCCCCCCGTCCACTCCAGTCCACTTCATCATGAACCTAGAAAAATACACCATCGGCACCGGCGACCGCTTTGCCCATCAAGCCAAAGCCCAGCTCCAAGCCTGCATCCAACTCGCCGAAAACGACGGCATCGAAATTATCCCGGTCTGGAACAAATCCAACCGCGAACACAGCTTCATCGGCTCCGAGCCCCAATCCGTTTATGACGCCGCCAAAGCCGCCGTCGAAGCCCTCAACTGGGACAAGGGCTGGCACATCGACGCAGACCACATCAACCTCAGCACGGTTGACAAGTACATCAGCTCCTCTGATTTCTTCACCATCGACGTCGCCGACTCCATAGGCACAGCTCCCGAAACTGGAGCTATCGACGCCTTCCTCGACAAACACCCCGAACTCATCGGCGAAATCAACATCCCCGGTATCGACGAACCCCTCACCACTACTCGGGAATCTGTCGCCCAGACCGCCGAGAACTACCTCGCCGCCGTCAAAGAAGCCTCTGAAATCTACCAACACATCGCCTCCCAGAAAGGTGACTTCATCGCCGAAGTCTCCATGGACGAGACAGACTCCCCCCAAACTCCCCCAGAGCTCCTCATCATCCTCGCCGCCCTGGCCGACCAGAACATCCCCCTCCAAACCATCGCCCCCAAATTCACCGGCCGATTCAACAAAGGTGTCGATTACGTTGGCGACCTGGCCCAATTCGAAAAAGAATTCAACGACGACCTCGCCGTCATCGCCCACGCCATCAAAGCCTACAACCTCCCGGAAAACCTGAAACTCAGCGTCCACTCCGGCAGCGACAAGTTCTCCATTTACCCAATCATTGGCAATGCTATCCGCAAAACCGGAGCTGGTATTCACCTCAAAACCGCTGGCACTACCTGGCTCGAAGAACTCATCGGCCTCGCCGAAGCCGGTGGCGATGGCCTCACCCTTGCCAAGGAAATCTACGCCACCGCTTTCGAACAAAGCGAAGCCCTCTGCGGACCTTACGCCACCGTCATTGACATCGACCCCAGCCAACTGCCCACCCCGGACACCATCAACGGCTGGACCTCCGATCAATACGTCAATGCCCTCCGCCACATTCCTGATCATCCGGAGTACAACCCTCACTTTCGCCAACTCCTGCACATCGCCTTCAAGTTGGCCGCCAAACAAGGCAATCGCTACACCGACCTTCTCAAAGCCAACGAAGCCATCGTGGCCAAAAACGTCACCGAAAACCTCTACGACCGCCACCTCAAACGCATTTTTGCTTAGACCATCCTAACGGCTGGTTGCTCCTGGTTCTTAGTTCTTGTCCTTCGTTACGCCAAAACGAATCCAACAAACAACATCAGACCCAGAACACCCAACAACGAAGAACAAAGAACCAAGCACCAAGAACCTCTTCATGAGCACACTCAATATCCGTCCGGCTGATTCCTGCCAATACGATTGCCTCTCCCTCGGGGAAGTCATGCTTCGCCTCGACCCTGGTGAAGGTCGTGTCCGCACGGCCCGCCAATTCCAAGCCTGGGAAGGTGGCGGCGAATACAATGTCACCCGTGGACTCCGTCGCTGCTTCGGACTCCGCACCGCCGTCGTCACCGCCTTTGCCGACAACGAAGTCGGCCACCTCATCGAAGACTTCATTCTTCAGGGCGGCGTCGACACCCAATTCATCCAATGGAAAAAGTACGACGGCATTGGCCGTGACGTTCGCAACGGTCTCAACTTCACCGAACGCGGCTTCGGAATTCGTGGAGCTGTGGGCGTTCCTGATCGTGGCAACACCGCCTCATCCCAAATGAAACCCGGCGACATCGACTGGGATCACATCTTTGGCAAACTCGGAGTCCGCTGGTTCCACACCGGAGGCATCTTCGCCGCACTTTCCGAAACCACAGCTGAACTCACCGAAGAAGCTGTCGCCGCAGCTCAAAAGCACGGCACCATCGTTTCCTACGACCTCAACTACCGCCCTTCTCTCTGGAAGTCCATCGGTGGTCATGCCAAAGCCCAGGAAGTCAACCGCCGCATCGCAAAGAATGTCGACGTCATGATTGGCAACGAAGAAGACTTCACCGCCTGCCTCGGCTTTGAAGTGGAAGGCGTCGATGAAAACATCTCCAGCATCCAGGTCGATAGTTTCAAAAACATGATCAAAACGGCCGTGGCCGAGTTCCCCAACTTCAAAGCTACCGCCACTACACTCCGCACTGTCAAAACCGCCACCGTCAACGACTGGGGAGCCATCGCCTGGGCCAACGGCGAGTTCTACGAAGCCACCCACCGTGAAGGGCTCGAAATCCTCGACCGCGTAGGCGGAGGAGACAGCTTTGCCTCCGGCCTCATCTACGGATTCCTCCAATTCAACGACCCCACCAAAGCCGTCGAATACGGCGCCGCCCACGGCGCTCTCGCCATGACCACCCCCGGCGACACCACCATGGCCACCATAGCTGAAGTTGAAAAACTCGTCTCCGGCGGAGGAGCCAGAGTTGTCAGATAGCGGTTAGCAGTGAGCCATTAGCTTTAACAAAGAACCAAGAACAAAGAACAAAGCACGAAGAACGAAGCCCCCAATGGATTACCTCAACAATCTCTTCTCCCTCGAAGGCAAAACCGCCGTCGTCATTGGCGGCACCGGTGAACTCTGTGGAGCCATGGCCCAAGGCATGGCTGAAGCCGGAGCCAACATCGTTCTGGTTGGACGCAGCCAGAAAAAAGCCGATGCCCGCATTGAAGCCATCACCCAAGGAGGTGGCACCGCCCACTTCGAAGCCTGTGATGTCGGCGACAAAGATGAACTCGAAAAGCTCCTGGAGCGTTGCCTCGAACACCACGGCCAAGTCGACATTCTCGTCAACGGAGCCGGCGTCAACTCCCCCACCCCCTTCTTTGAAATCCCTGCCGACGAACTCGACTGGATCATGGACGTAAACTTCAAGGCCGTCTTCCTCGCCTGCCAGATTTTCGGCAAATACTTCGTCGAACGTGGCAAACCCGCCAACATCATCAATCTCGGCTCCATCTCCGGCCTCAATCCCCTCTCCCGCGTCTTTACCTACAGCGCCTCCAAAGGCGCCGTCCACAATCTGTCCAAGAACCTCGCCAGAGAATGGGCCACCCAAAAGATCCGGGTCAACACCCTCGTCCCCGGCTTCTTCCCCGCCGAACAAAACAAAAAGGTTCTCAACCCCTCCCGAGTGCAATCCATTATGGGGCACACCCCCATGAACCGCTTCGGCGAATCCTCCGAACTCATCGGAGCCACCCTCCTCCTCGCCTCCGACAAAGCCGGCTCCTTCATCACCGGACACGAAATGATCGTCGACGGCGGCTACTCCGCCATGACCATTTGATCTTTTGATATAATGGGATCTGCCTACATAGAGACCTCTATTTGCAGATTCCGGTTTTCCCATGCCCATACTCTGTTCACCTGAACAACTATTGATCCAAAATGAAAGCGAATGATCTCTCATCCATTCAGCAACCAACCTTCATGTCGGACCTTTATGAGGCAAAAGAGCACATTGCCGAAGAATTTCATTTTGACCCGATGACTCAAGTTCAGGCAAGAATGCAGGGTCAGAGGGTAAAGCAGAAGATCATCCAGCCCCCAATCCAAGGGAAAGGCCACCATCTTCCAGTGAATCCCAATTCCAAAGTCCCGCCCTATAAACCTGACAAAACAATGCAGGAAGTCTGGAAGGCCAAAGAGAGCGTCAGCAAAAGCAAACAACGGGAAAATGTTGCTTAGTTACATCCATGCCTTTTACCAACAACCTCAACTATGAGCTTCATTCACGACGATTTTCTCCTCCAAACTAAGGCCGCCCGTGATCTCTATCACAACCATGCGGAGGGACAGCCAATCATTGACTACCACAGTCACCTTCCCCCGGAAGATGTCGCTGAGGACAAAAAGTTCGACAATCTCTACGACATTTGGCTGGCCGGAGATCACTACAAGTGGAGAGCCATGCGGGCTGCGGGAATGCCCGAGGAAGTTTGCACAGGAGATGCCGATCCTTACGACAAATTCCTGGCATGGGCCAGAACTGTCCCTCTCACCATCCGGAATCCTCTCTACCACTGGACCCATCTCGAACTCAAACGCTACTTCGGCATCGACGAACTTCTCTCCGAAGATACCGCCAAACGGATTTGGGATCAGGCAAACGAGCAACTGGACAGCCCGGAATTCTCCGCCCGCAATATCCTCAAAAGATTCAAGGTCGAAGTCGTCTGTACCACGGACGACCCAGCCGATCCACTCCCCCATCATGAAAAGATCGTCGCCGACGGAGTGGAAACCAAAATCTACCCCACCTATCGCCCCGACAAAGCCTTTGTTTCCAGTGACCCTGCCGCCCTCAATGCATGGCTGGAAAAACTCTCCGGCACTTCCGGAATCAAGATCAATAGCCTGGACGACCTACTCCACGCTCTTCGCAAACGACACGACGATTTCCATGCCGTAGGCGGTCGACTTTCTGACCACGGTCTCCCCTATACCTTCTCCACACCTTGCACAAAAGAAGAAGCCGAAGCTCACTTCAACAATGCACGGGAAGACATCCTGCTCAGTCAGGAAGAACAGGACCAACTCGCCTCCTTCCTCTTCCGTTTTTCCGCTGTGCTGGACGCAGAAAAAGACTGGACCAAGCAACTTCACCTCGGCCCCATCCGCAACAACAACAGCCGTCTCTTCCGCAATGCCGGAACGGATATCGGCTGCGACTCCATGAATGATGACCGACAAATCGAGCCACTGGGCCGCTTCCTCGACTCCCTCGCCAAAGAAGGACAACTCCCCAAGGTAGTCGTTTACAACATGAACCCCAAAGACAGCATGGGGCTGGCCACCATGATCGGTAACTTCCAGGGAGCCCCCACTCCTGGAAAAATGCAATACGGCTCCGGCTGGTGGTTCCTCGATACCAAGCCCGGCATGGAAGAGCAAATCAACATCCTCTCCTCCACCGGTCTCCTCACCACCTTCGTCGGAATGCTGACCGACAGCCGCTCCTTCCTCTCCTTCACACGACACGAATATTTCCGCCGCATCCTCTGCAACCTCATCGGACAGGACATTGAAAATGGAGAAATCCCCAATGATCCATCCCTCACCGGAAACCTGATCGAGAACATCTGCTACAAGAACGCACGGAATTTCTTTGGATTTCAAATTTAACTAACAAAACTTAACGCTCATTTTTCAAAACAATGGACTATCTCATCGGCATCGACGTTGGCACTTCTTCCACCAAGGCACTCCTGATTGATCCCTCAGGAAAAGTTGTAAAATCCGCCGCCCCGGAATACGAATTTTACACCCCAAAACCTTTGTGGGCTGAATCTGATCCAGAAGACTGGTGGGCCGCCACACAAACCGCGATCAAAAGCCTTCTGGAAGGGATCGAGCCCAGCTCCGTTGCCGGAATCGGCTTGACCGGGCAAATGCACGGACTCGTCTGCCTGGATCATGCCGGTGATGTCCTTCGCCCATGCATCATGTGGAATGACCAGCGGACCGCCCAGCAATGCTTGGAGATGACCACCCGCCTCGGTGGCGAAGAAGATGCCTTGGCCCTGACCGGGAACCCCATCCTCCCAGGCTTCACCGCCCCAAAACTTCGCTGGATTCAGGAGAATGAGCCCGAAGTCTATTCCAAAATCGCCAAGATCCTTCTCCCCAAAGACTACATCCGTTACAAACTCAGCGGAGAATTCTTTACCGACGTCTCCGACGCCTCCGGCACCAGCCTTCTCGACGTCCAGCAACGCCAATGGGCTCCTTTCATCCTGCGTGAATTTGATTGGCCCACATCCTGGCTGCCAACGGTCACCGAATCCGTAGAAGCCTCCACCAAACTCTCCTCCGAAGCCGCCGCTCTGGTCGGCCTGCCTGCGGGCCTTCCCATTATCGCTGGCGGGGGGGATCAGGCCGCACAAGCGGTAGGATGTGGCATTGTTTCCGAAGGCACCTTGTCCACAACCCTGGGCACTTCCGGAGTCGTTTTTGCTCACTCAGACTTCTATCGCGTTGAACCCAAAGGCCGCCTTCACGCCTTCTGCCATGCCGTTCCAGGTAAATGGCACCTCATGGGCGTCATGCTCTCTGCAGCCGGTTCCTACCAATGGTTTCGCAACCAACTCTGCCAGCAGGAACTGGAACAAGAGAAAGCCACAGGTGTCGACGCCTACGAACTCTTGAACGCCGAAGCCGCCAAGATTCCTGTCGGTTCCGAAGGTCTCCTTTTCCTTCCCTATCTCAGTGGAGAACGTACACCTCACCCCGACCCGAATGCCCGCGGTTCTTTCGTTGGATTGAGCCTACGCCACACCAAAGCTCACATGACCCGTTCCGTGCTCGAAGGCGTTTCCTACGGTCTCAATGATTCTCTGGAACTCATGCGAGGCATGGGCATCAATCCACAAAACATGATCCTTTCCGGCGGAGGTGCCAAATCCCCCCTCTGGCGCCAAATGCTCGCCGATGTATTCCAGACCCCATGCTCCCTGGTCAACGCCACGGAAGGTGCCGCTTACGGGGCAGCCCTGCTTGCAGGAGTTGGAGCCGGAGTATACTCCACCGTCGAAGAAGCCTGCGTAAAAACCATTGCAACAACAGAAACCGTATCTCCCGGTGACAATGCCCCCTACTACGCAGACTTCCTGCCAAGGTATCGCAACCTGTATACAGCACTTAAACTTGAATTTGAACAAATGGCCGATACTCTGGAAACGCATGCTCAGGGTAAATTCTTCACCGTCTGAAGACTTGCCGGGTGTCAACACAGCAAATGAAAACCCATTTCGACAAATCACTTACCGACCACACCGCAGAAAACCGCGTCTGGATTCTGGGGCTGACCTTTGCTGGCATGGTCATGGTTATCGGGCTGGTCATCGTACCATTCCTGGAGGAATACCAGGAGGAGCAACCGAAGACCAATCAACCTCACCTGCCCCAGTCCAACACACCAACGCCAGAGCCCACCATCACTATCACCAAGTCACCGACACAAGCTCCACAACTCCCGACACACTCACTGGTGCTGCCACCAAAACCCGAACCTGAATCGTTCATTCTCCCCAAAACACCTCAACCTCCTGTCGCTCCCGCCCCCAAACCAACAACAACTCCGGAAACCACGGAAACCACCCTCTCCTTTTTAGAATTCAACGACCCGGCTCCTGAAACCCGCACTCCAGAATCACCAACCATTTCAGAAGATCTGTCTTTGTCCGCAGTTCTCAATGAAACCCCAGTGCCCCCAATTCAGCCAGAGATTGAAACTGCCCCACCCCTGCTCACAGAAATACCGCTTACTCCAGAGGCTCCCTCCGCCCAGGAGAACTCCAATGTAACCGGACCTCCCACAACCCTGGAACCCGATACCCTATTGGAAGATCTGCTCAAAGAGGAGACAACCACCCCGCCAACTCCTGCACCAACAGTCCCGGCAATCCCAGCCCCACTTGCAGAAACCCCGATACCAGAACCCTCCCTTCAAAAGCCACAGATCATCAACCCCAATCCTGAACCCCCTGTGGTTCCAACGCCCCCCTCCCCTCTGGTCAGAACATCTCCACCACCGGAGACAACACCGGCAGCCCCCACCAGCCCTGTTATCCAACCTTTGACCATTGCCAATGAGACAGAGCCGAAATCCAACCTCAGCAAATCCCTCTTGCAACCCTTGCCCCAAAGGGACGACTCCTTTTTCAATAACTCCCTCGTGGAAAGATTCCGCTCCCGAAACCCCAATGATTCGGCCACCAATAAAGAGCTGACCGAAGCCATGGGAGATCACTACAAAGTGGAAGGCACCTTTATTCAATATGCCGAAAAATTTCCCGACTGGGTAAGCAAGTACAACATCATCAAAAAAGAAAAACGGGAAAACGAAGTTTTAAAAGCCCTCGGGCTCGATGAATAGGCAATCGAGTGAAACCCACCCCCTCCTCATTCCCAAGACTTCTTCGCTATTTCATCTTAGCCTGGCTGCTCCTGCCCCTCCATCTCTCCGCCACCTTTTCCATCGTGGCCTACGACCCCGAAACCGGTGACCTCGGAGTCGCCGTACAAAGCAAATTCTTTGGCGTCGGCAGTGTTGTCCCCTTTGCGGCCGCCGACATCGGTGCCATTGCCACCCAAGCCCTCGCCAATCCAAGATACGGCCCCGTAGGCCTACAACTCCTCAAAGACGGAGCCACTCCCGAAGAAATCAAAGCACTCTTCGCCGAACAAGACCCCGGCATCGCCCGCCGGCAATTTCTCATCATTGATAAGGAAGGCAACATTGCCGCCCACACCGGTAAACAATGCCTCGACTTTGCTGGCCACAAAACCGGCAAAAACTACGCCGTCGCCGGCAACATCCTCGCCAGCCAATGTGTCATCGACGCCATGGCCCAAGCCTTTGAAGACGCCCGCTGCCA
Source organism: uncultured Opitutales bacterium (assembly GCA_964432425.1). Lineage (GTDB taxonomy): Bacteria > Verrucomicrobiota > Verrucomicrobiia > Opitutales > JABJCN01 > JAYPDO01. Next base: position 19,620 of record CAYSOI010000027.1, read on the forward strand.
TGGTGATGGTGAACTCGCCGAATGGCTCCTCACCGCCCTCGAAGCCGGACAACAAGCCGGAGGCGACAAACGCGGCCAACAATCCGCCGCCCTCCTCGTCGTCCGCAAAAACGGCGGCTACGCCGGCCTCATGGACCGCTACGTCGACATCCGCATCGACGACCACGAAAAACCCATACAGGAACTCCAACGCCTCCTCCAACTTCACCGCAAATTCTACCCCCAAGCCAAGCTCCTAAAGAAGGAGCAGGAGAAGTAAGCCAACATGGCGTATAGGTCCAATACGACCTATACGACCTATACCCACAGCTCAGCGGCCTCTGAGAAACGCCAACGTTCTCTCATCCACTCTCCCCCCATAATACCGCTCCAGCACCTTCCCAAACACACTCCCCTCCGGCGACACCGCAGCAAACAGTGTCATCGAAGAACACAACTTCAAATGATCCGGATACCCCATGATCTCCTCCACCGATTTCCCCTCTACCCCAAGCAAAGCCTCCGCACACTCCACCAACCTCGCCCCAAGAACCGGATGCCCCAAATACGCCTCCGCTTCCTCCCGACTCTGAATCGCATACTTCTCCGCCAGAAAACTCCGCCCCAAACCCGCCACCTGCGGAAACACATACCAAATCCAATGCGATGCCTTCCTCCCCC
>CAYSOI010000028.1:0-18571 GCA_964432425.1 uncultured Opitutales bacterium
GAATTCGGGCGTAGATGATCATTTCTGCAACTTCGGCTTTGGAGTTTTCACTGGTGCCTCGGAAACCACCGAGCTGGATGTCAGTCGGGTAGGTATTGGAGTTATGAGAACCTGTATCCGCAGAGGTCAGCAATTCACCATCATACCAGAAATTTGCTTGAGGATCGGGCTCATTGCGGGACTGCATGTCACCAATGTGCAAGTGCCAGGAGGTATTGGCTGTACCGGTGTCATGAATCCACCCATCGGCATACCACCTCTGGTCTAGGCCTCCATGATAGGCGAACAGCCAGTTGCGTCCATCCCGGGTGGAAAATACGCGGTTGTTTTGCCCCCCGGTATATCTGGAGAAAGTGAACATGGTGTAGCCGGGGTTACCAAGAGTGTTGGTGAATTTATGAGTGGTCCATAGCCCATCGTCCCCATCGAAATTGACCACGGGTTTGCCATTGGGACCATCCAACCTCAAATTGGGATCATTTCTGCGATTGGGTGCATCAAACTCATTGTTGGATTTATCCTTCCAGTTTGTGATCAGGGCATTGTCCAACAAGTTATCCGCCAACCCATCGGCATCAATATCCGATGCATCCAACCAAATGGCCAGATCTTCGATGTAGTTGGTCGGCATTTGTGTGGTTTTGGAAGGTAAGGGCGTAAAGTAGACGGCTTTACTCCAGGCACTGCCGACTGAGTTACGGGCTTCCACCCGGGCGGTATAAACGCTGGGAGCTGTAAAGTCCTGGTCGACTTCCCAACTGAAGAAACCTGGAGCGACATTCCCCAGCGAGATGGAATGATCCCAACCGGAAGAGGTTTTCCCCGGATCATCACTACCCCAGTGAATGATGACTTGCGTATCCGCCCCACCTGTAGAGAGCAGGGTACCGTCAAAGCTGACATTGGTCTGTGTGATGTCCGTCGCCACAAAGTCATCAGCGAGTACGGGTTTGAGGGGTTGTGCCAGGGTGGTGAAGGATTGTGGAAGGCTCCAACTTGTACCCGCTGAATTGACTGCCCGGAAACGGTAGAAAAAGGTTTTATTCAGAAGCAGGCCGCTCAAATCTTCAGCAAAGACCTCTTTTCCTTTGGTTCCAAGATCCAAACTGAAGTTCCATCCATTGACATCTTCATTGGCATCCGTGGCACCGTAAAAGAGAGTCACGGTTGGATTGTCTCCACCAGTGGATTCGATTTCACCATTTACCCGGGCGGTGGATGCCAGAACATCCGAAGCTGGTAGAGCTTTGACAAGGGCAGGTGAAGCAGGGATGGTAATGGTCAGCTCCTTGCTGCCTGTCGCCACTGCATCCGTAACAGTGAGAGTGACCACATAAGTGCCCCCAGCGGTCGGCGTACCGGAAATGGTCGGACCGGAGATAGACAATCCGGGAGGCAGATTAAACGCTCCGAAGGCCGGTGTGGCCGCATCTGTAGCGATCACGTAGGAGAATGCCTGGCCGACAGTGGCATTGGCCGTAGCAGCACTAGTGATGGCCGGGGCAATAATTGGAGTTTCTCCACTACCCCCGCCGTAGATGGCATCAACATCAGCTTGGCTGAGACCTGTTGAATAAATACGGAAATCATCCAGCTTCCCGTCCAGGTAGCGGTCATTCCAGTTGGAACGGCCAATGTAATTGTTAGTTCTGGAAATCTTAGGCAAATCCGTCCAACCGGTTCTCGTTTGCTTGAGCACACCATTCTTGTAGATTCGAAGGCTACCATCGAGATCATTGGTGGCAACAATGTGGAGCCATTTTCCGGTTTCCCAGAAACCACCGGGATCATTTCTTCTTTCAGTGGTTCCATTTCGAATACTCCACCATGCCTGGTTCCCGGTCCCCCTGTTGGCTAGAAGGATGTTATGATTTCCAGCTCCGTTACCAAAGTCCATAACCCGGCTCCAGTTTTGATAGGAATCGTACCAAACCCATACAGAAACAGCCAAATTCCCGCCCAAGGGGAAGGAGGGTGCGGAAACCCAATGGCCCGAAGTGTCATTGGACGCCTTGTTTCCGGTATTTAAATCTACGGCGTTTCCAAACTTACCCGTAACAAAGGCCGCACTGTTCTTGACTTCTCCGTTTCGGCCCTGGCCACTGGCATCCGCAGCCACGGCACCGGAAGCTTCATCAAATTTATAGTACAGCTCCAGTTTGCTCCCCTTGGTGTAAGGACTGATCGGGGGCACGATCACTGTGGAGTTCTCTCCCCAAGTGGTTCCGGCAGCATTGGTCGCCGCAAATCTGGCGAAGTAGATGCCAGGAGCGGAGAGGCCTGTGAGGGGAACAGTAATCGTGCTGATAGGCTGACGCCCAAGCTCGATCTTATTCGCCCAGTTAAAATCATCGGATTTACCATCCTCAATCCCCCAGTACATCGTGACAATAGGATCCTCACCACCATTGTCCGTGATCTCTACATTGACATTGGCGGTGGTATAATTGAGGTCAGTAACGGTGGCTGGATTGAGCTTGGCCTTTTTGATCTCAGGAAGAGTGGTAAAGGTTTTTGCGTCAGACCAAACCTTGTAACCACCTCGATTGGAAATCATGAGGCGGTAGTGGTATTGGGTCTCAGTGAGGAGACCTTTCATCTTTTTGGTGAAGGCTCCGGTTCCTAACTGCCCGGCACTGATGGAACGCTCCCAGGCATTGGGGTCTGTGCCACCATCTGTTTTACCAAAATAAACACGAACAGTGGGTAAAATGGGATCACCGGTTGAATCCACGGTACCGTTGGCCACGGCAGAATTCAGGCCAATGTCACTAGGATCTCCGGCAGTGATGGCTGGTGCATCCAGAAGGCCAAGTTGAATTTCCTTACCGGAGATGGCACTGCCCGAAGAGGCGACGACGTTGAAAGTGAGCGGCAAACGAATGTCCCGATTTGCCTGAGAATGGGAAAGGTTGTACTTTTGAGCCAGGTAGCCTTCCACATCCTGACGTTCCACATCATTTAATACTCTGCCAAAGATCAAGACCTCAGCCACTTCACAATCGGAATATTCTGAATTCCCTCTTTTGTAAGCAGCAAGGGCGAGTTGCCCAGGTTTATAATTGGTGTTATTGGAACCGCCATGTCCTGCAACTTGCAGTGCACCATTGTTCCAAAATGAAGCTAAAGGATTACCCGCATTGGTCATCGTTCCTGTGTGTTGATGCCAGTTGGTATCATTGGGACCATTGTTCCGAATCCAGCCTTCCGCATACCACCGGTTGACTCCACTATTGTGGAAACCGAAGAGCCAGTTACGGGTATTCGAACTAATTACACGGCCACGAGTACCTCCACTGTATCGGGCGACAGAGAAGAGGGTATAGCCATTGGTTAGACTATCGAAATTATAAGTGCTCCAGAGTACATCCTTGGGACCCGCTTCAAACTTAATGATCTTATGCCCATTGGGACCATCCTCCACCGTTGGGGCTGCATTTACATTATTCAGGTGCCGATCATTCCCAGATTTGTCATCCCAAGCAGTAATGGCAGTGCCTGCCGCCTCCGTAAAGTCATCTGCATCCAGCCAGAGCTCCATGCCTTCCAGAAGATCTGGTGTAAAGTACACATCAGGAAGAGATGCAGGGGCCGTACCGGTCAATTCCCCTGTCGATGAGTTAATGGAGGCCCATCCAGGTAAATCATTGGCACCAAAGAGGGTCGCTCCAGGAGCATCAATAAAGTGGGAGTAAGGTTTGGATGCATTTGCGTAGATCCGGGTAACTCCTGACTCAATATCCGGACCTGTTTTGGCAGAGAAGGAAATTTCTCCCATGATCGGCCCCCACCAATTGCCGGGAGCCTGGAGCATCTCGAGTTTGACATACTTGGTTTCCAGACCTTCCAGATCGATGGTAGTGGTCAATGGAGACTGATTGGCTCCACTCTTGGTTTTGACGCCTGTCTTAAATGTCGTCCAATTCAAACCATCTTCACTTTTATAGACAGTGATCGTACCATAATTGGCCGCATTCAGCTCGTTCTGATGCTCCAGCGTCACTTTATCAAAACGGTAAACCTGACCAAAGGTGAAGAGGAAGTCGGCATCTGCATTGATGGCTACATATTTTCCTGCATTCCAAGCGTCCCCACCGGAACCACCTGCCGGGATCACTCCATCGTTGAGCACAGACAAATTACCTGCAGTCAGTGCCGTGCTGGCAGAAACAGAGGACCAGCTCACAGGCAGATCGTCTTCCGAGCGGAAAGTTACACTCCTCGAACCAGTCGTCTCACTGGTGGCAACCACCGTTGCAGCATTGTTGGGTATGTCTATGACCACATCTCCGGGCACAATCGTGGGGAAAACATCAAAGGTGTACTTGGATGTGGATACGGTGACAAAGTTGCTGGCAGTACCGTTGGTGATGGTAATGTCGGAAAGATCAAAACCGGAAACCGGCACACCGGAAACTCCATCATGAAATTCAGCCGTTACGGAAACCGGAAAGGTCGTATTGGGAGTTCCGCCAGTAACGGTAAGTGTCGGCTTCAACTTGGTAATGTCTTCGAAGTTGTTCAAAATTTCCGCCGCATTGAGAATCTGGTTATCATAAACCCGCACCAGTGCAATTTGCCCGTCAAAGGATTCCGTCGAACTTTGTCCCCCACCGATACCACCGGTATTTGCTGCACCCCGAGTACCGAAGGCTGCGGAGTCACCTCCAGACCAGTCATTACCACCAGGTGTCTGTTCTCCGATAAATGTACCGTTCACATACAGCTGTAATTTCCCATTACTCACATCGTAAGTACCAACCACCTGGAAAAACTTGGCTGTAGCCGCCCCTTTGAGAATCGAGCTTGGGTCCGTGCTCAAGTCATAGGTAACCTCCGCATTCCCAGGCTGTTTCCGGACTTCGATCTTATTATCATCAATAAAGAAACCAAGCCCTGTACCCCCACCATCTTCAAAGACGATTTGTCCGTTCCCTGGTGTTGGAGTCAGGTTATCCGGCTTGAGCCAGATTTCCATAGACACTTTATTGTTACTCCAGTCCCCTGCAAAGTTCTGGAAGCTTCGGGCGGTGGTGGTTCCTGTCTGAACCAACAATGCACCAGCCTCATTGTTGATGGAGCCACCAATAAAATTGTAGGCATGGGAGAAGAAGGCTCCCGGAGCCTGAGCCGTCCTTGTTACTGCAGGACTGTTATCGAGCAGAAGCTCATGTCCTGCCGTACCCACTGTATCTTCCCAGCGATTGTCACCATCGGTATCCTTGGTCGCGTCCACCTCCCAGTCATAGCCGGCGGTAGGTTGGGCCATGGCAGGGTTGGCCTGAAAGGAGATGGCTGCCCCCACAAACAACAAAACTGCAGTCAAGGTAGAATGAGCTGCAGTTTGAACCTTCGGGCTTCGGCTTTGGCTGTCCTGGAAACCACCACTTGCGAACCGTAGACCAAGGTATTCGACACTTTTTTTATGTATATTTTTCATTTTGATTTGATTGTAAATTCTACACACCCACACGGGATCCATGCACAATGGATCCGTAAACAAACAAGATTGATGCGATGCAGACTCTTCTGTGGCCAACCCTTATGGCATCGCATGTGTGCCCACCCATCACCCTTATCGCTACCACTTTGGTAGCCATTTCAGCAAAATTATTTGCGAAGGGAACTAGCAAGAAACTAAAATTTCAAAACAGTGAGTTGAACTGTCTGATATGGGTTGGGAATGAGACTGACGATTACAACTCTACAATCGTCTTACCCATCTATTAGCACTTGTTATCAGAATATTACAAATAATTTTGAAATTTTTTTAAAAAACCCACAAGCCATTAGCATAAATCAAGGCCAGCATTAAGAATGAGACTATTGATCTATCTTGAGGAATGAACGCTCCTCAGGGTATGGGCCTCATTGATCATTTTACATGTCGAAGGGTTTCAAGGGTTATTCAAACAACACCCATTTGGCCTCATCACTGTCGAAGGTGTACCAATTTTCATCTTTTTGACGCCAGAGCAGTATCCGGCCTGACGCAGCGGAAAAGTAGACCCAGCTTTGCTCTAGAGGGTTATAAACCCACGGCCAGGAATGGTAATTCCAGCCACTCAGAGTGAAGGCTCCTCCAGAGGTAGGGTTCTCGGTATCATCAGTTAAGTCCGGGATTCCATCGCTATCAGAATCATTCTCATCATCGATGATAATAAACCACTGCTCGTAATCGACCCAACTCGTCGACTGCTCACCATCCACAAAACGAACGATTCCACTGTAGAGATCTTCAGACCGGGTAAGTTCCGAAGTATAGAGAGAATACTCATACACCGAGTCCGTTACCTGCACACCATTGAGGGACACTTTATCTTCGGAGGTAAAGGAGTAGTTCCCTCCCCCACTGAAACCGGAGACCGCCCCATTTCGATTATCGAATACCTCAATGTCAGCGTTCCCTGATTCATCGTAAGTGAATGTTCCGGAAAAGTTGGAAACCAACCAGGTCGTTTCCGCCCCAATGGTGACCGGCCCGTCATTGGTATTCACATTGTAGGCGTAGACAAGCCCGCCGATGTAACTGCCGGCACTGCGTGAGAATATCCCCACGATGGAAGTCTGCATCCTGGCTGAAGTTGGCCACTGCACATCCACCGTTCCTGAAACCTGAAAATCCACTGCCTGGTTTCTTTGAATCCAATCATGAACGCCATTTCCGTCATTGTCCCAATCCGGCATTTCCCAGGAAATCGTACCATACTCAATCAGTGAATTTCCGGAATAAGCCATGTAGTCGACCTGATAAAGCGTAGGATCGGTCTCCGAAGGGGAAAATTCCTCGCTGACTATGCCATTATTATTTCGAGGTTGAGAGCTTAGGCCATCATAAGAGGTAAAGTAGATGGATGCCCCAAGATTGTTGGTATGGGAGCTGAGCTGCACAGACAGGGAATACACCTCCATGGCCGCGATGTTCTCTCCAGTCACAGGTACCTGGATCGCAAGAAATAGAGAAAAGGTAAGAATGGTGAAAATCTTATTCATAGTGAGAAAGGCTGAGAAAAAGAAGTTACGACATCATGTCTGGGTTTAGGGTTTCTGGCTACGAAAATTGAAACCAATCAGAAAGTTCGATCATCCAGAGTAGGAAAGTTTCCACTTGCGGGAAACCGGATTATCCAGACTCTTGTGGATTCCCCTTTTGGTGCCTATAAGCATTTTAGATCTCTTCAGCCAACTCGACTTCAACTCCTCTCAAGCCCCTTCTGCCAATGAGCCGGAGAAGTCGTCCACCCAAAATGGCACGATCAAAAGGATCGCCGAGTTGGAAAACCGCCTCAACCGACTCTCTATGATCACCATGGCTCTGTGGGAAATCCTGAAGAAACAATCCCCCGACCTCTCCGATGCAGAATTGTATGAACTGGTGAAGGAAATCGACCTTCGGGATGGCAAATTGGATGGCCAATATGTACAGGAAGCCAAGGAATGCTCAAATTGCGGCAAAGTGATGAACCCACAATATGCTCAATGCCTGTATTGTGGAGCAGAAGATCCTGAGCCCAACGTATTTCACGGTACATGACTCTTCTCGACCGGGTATCCGGTTGACTTTTTTCAAGTGGTACGGTTGGAAATCCAACCCGTATATATAATACAATGCCAGAAGACCTGAAAATCCACAAAATTGGAGTCATTCTCAACGGAGTTACCGGCCGTATGGGAAGGAATCAACATTTGCTGCGATCCATTGTTCCCATCATGCGGCAAGGAGGGGTACAAGTATCGCCCACGGAATTCATCATGCCCGACCCAATGTTGGTAGGGAGGGATTCCGTAAAGCTGGAAAACCTTTCAAGAGAAACCGGGATCAGCAAGTGGAGTACAGATTTGGATGCCTCGCTGATTGATGTAAGGAACCTGGTCTACTTTGATGCACAACCGACCAACCTTCGTGCGGAAGGAATTCGCCGGGCTGCGGCAGCGGGCAAACACATCTATTGTGAAAAGCCTGTGGCTTCAGATCTGAATATGGCTCTGGATTTGGCCAACATCTGCGATCAGGCCGGAATCAAAAACGGGGTGGTACAGAGCAAACTGTGGCTCCCTGGGATCATCAAATTAAAACGCCTGATCGAGAGTGGTTTCTTTGGGGAGATCCGCTCGGTCCGTGGAGAATTTGGTTACTGGGTCTTCGAAGGAGACACCATAGCTCCCCAACGCCCGTCCTGGTACTACCGCAAGGAAGATGGTGGGGGCATTATCCTGGATATGTTCAGCCACTGGAGATACCTGCTCGACAATGTATTTGGAAAGGTGAAATCCGTCTCCTGCACGGGAGCAACACACATTCCCCAGCGTAGGGATGAAGAGGGACAATCCTATCAATGCACTGCCGATGACGCCGCCTATGCCACCTTCCAACTCGAAAACGGAATCATCGCCCAGTTCAATTCCTCATGGAGTTCACGAGTGCGCCGGGATGACCTGCTCACCCTTCAAGTGGATGGCACTAAAGGCTCAGCCGTAGCGGGTCTCAGAGATTGCTGGACTCAACATTATGGAAACACCCCCAAACCGGAGTGGAACCCCGACATCCCACAACCCATCAACTTTTACGAAGGCTGGTCCAAAGTTCCTGAACAGGAAACCTATGAAAATGCCTTCAAAACCCAATGGGAACTTTTCCTCAAACACGTGGTGAAAGAAGAACCATTCCCATGGAATCTTCACGAAGGTGCCAAAGGAGTACAACTTGCGGAGATCGGACTACAATCCTGGAAAGAACGCCGGTGGCTGGATGTCCCAGAACTGTAAAAACAAGATGAAACCTGTCGCATTAATCACCGGAGGTAGTCGGGGCATTGGTCTGGGCATCGCCAAAGCACTGGCTGGAAGTGGTGTAGACCTCGCCATCAACGGAGTACGTCCTGAAGAAGATGTCGAAGAAATGTTGGCCGACCTCCGGTACCTCGGAGCCACCGTACACTATTGCCGAGGCAACATCAGCTCGGCGGAAGACAGAGCCTCCATTTTAAAAAACATCCGGGACAAATTCGGTCAGTTGAATTTCCTGGTCAACAATGCCGGCATTGCACCGAAACAAAGAGTGGACCTTCTGGAGGCCTCTGAAGAGAGCTTTGACTACGTCATGGGCATCAACCTCAAAGGTGCCTACTTTCTGTCCCAAGCCGCCGCCCAATGGATGATCGAACAAAAGGCGGAGAATACCGCGTTTCCAACCAACATCATCAACATCGGTTCCATCTCCGCCACCATGGCCTCTGTCAATCGCGGTGAATACTGCATTGCCAAAGCAGGCATCGCCATGATGACCCAACTCTTTGCCGACCGCCTCGGAAAAGAAAACATCCCGGTTTACGAAATCCGCCCAGGCATTACCAAAAGCGACATGACCGCCAGCCCGGAAGTCACGGCCAAATATGACAAAATGATTGCAGAAGGGCTCACCATCACCCCACGCTGGGGCACACCCGAGGACGTGGGCAAAGCTGTCGTCGCCTTATGCCGTGGAGACTTCCCCTACTCCACTGGCAACGTCATCATGGTCGACGGAGGAATGACCATCCCGCGACTGTAGAAGAATCACTTCTTCTTGGCAGCAACGGGTTGAGCAGGAAGGTTTGCTGCCATTTTGTCGATCTCCTCCTTGGAGTAGGACTTAAAAGTGCCCCGAGTCATTTTGGCCATCTCCTCCATGGGAGCTTCGGCACCCTTATTAGGGATTCCGAAGGCAATGGGATTCACCTGAATGCGTTTATTCTTCTTCACCATGGCCACGGTTTCCTCTGGATTCCGTGTCGAACCATCGGTCATAAAAAAGATCACTTGAGGCTGGGGCTTCATGTCATAGGCCATACGAAAGGGGTGTCTCCAGTCCGTACCAAAACTGGTCGGAGTTTTGTAAATGAGTTCTTCAAATTTCTTTTGATTCCCTGGTGTACAACTGGTCCAACTGGGAATCGCAGGCTTGTATCCACCGGCTGGACTAAAATCATGTGCCCCTGTGCTGGTCCAGTTTTTGGCTTCCACTTTGGGGTCCACATATTCTCTTCCTCCTGCATCCCATGCTGGACCGGAAAAGAAGATCAATCCCGTTTGAATCTCACGGTTAAACGCCCGTAAGGTTTTGGTCAATTCATGCTTCATGACCTTCAATTGATTGGCCCCCATGGAAGCGGAGTAATCGATAATAAAACAAATCTTATTTCCTTGGGCTGAAGTCCCCAGGAAACTCATCTTCATCCCCATTCCGCTACCAAGACCTAACCCCAACGTTCCGACATTGCCCACTCCAGAAATGTTCCCTACGTCTCCCATATCGGCTCCCACATCGAATGCCACAGCATCCACCGCGATCTCTCCGACATTCATTTCTACAGTGACAGGGGTGCTGTTCGAAGCTGAACTGGAACTTCTCTCCAGGCTTTTCTGCTTTTGCTTCTGTTCAATCTCCTCCTGCTGATCATCCATCATCGGAGCAAGGGAGTAGGCGATCGGTTCCTCCTCCTCTTCTGTAACAAAAAGCACGATCACCGTAGCCAATGCCAGAATCAAACCTGCCGAGGCCGCACCAATTCCCCAGGAGACCAACATGGTCTTATCCACTCCAGCGTTGCCACGTTTCGTCAGTATGCTACTTCCATGACTGGCTTCCGCAGGCTCCGCATACTCATAAGCCTCTTCGTCGTAATATTCTTCTTCACTCATAGATTTACAGAACAGTATAGAACAGAACTAAACAAAAAGATTAAGCTCTTCTCAGACTGTATAGCAAGCATTGATTCCAGAAGTTCGTCAAAACCAACAGGAAAAGACCCTGGTGATGAAAAAAATCACGATCTCTTCTGGAGCCATTTGCTAATTTGGCATCAATCCTGCCTGAGATTCATTGATAATATTACAAAAATAATTCAAAGAAGAAACATTAAATGATAAACAGTGGACATAAGCCAAAAGTCACAATTTCCTTCTTCAACTCCTGATAAAATCCTGAATACTCAGCTCCCCAAAGATGTCTCCCAGCAATCCAGAACTACAAAGTATCACCGCAAAGCTACCAGAGTATTTGGCTTCCCTTTTGACGTTAAAGGAAGTGCTCATTGCCAATGCGGTAATGATTGGAGAGATTCCTGCCCCAACTGGCGAGGAATCCAAACGCATGCAGTTCATGGTCGACCGCTTTACCGAAGACGGCCTGCATTCCATCAGCCACGATGAAGCCGGCAACGCCATGGCATTGCTTCCCGGCAAAAAGGGAGAGAAAACCATCCTCGTCATGGCCCATGCTGACACCCTCGTCCCCAAGGGCACAGAACATTCCCTCAGAGTCGATCAGGATCGTATCACAGGCCCAGGCATTGCTGACAACGGAATCGGCTTGGCCACCGTGGCCTCACTCCCGATCATTCTCGATAAGCTTGGCATTGAGCTGGACGACAACCTGCTCCTCATGGGCGTGGCTCAAAGCCTGGGCGAAGGCGACCTGGCAGGCTTGCGGTTTTTTCTGGAGAACAACCCGCTCCCCATCCGTGCGGCCTTATGCCTGGAAGGCCATCGACTGGGCCGATTGACCTACAATTCCCTCGGCACCCTCCGAGGTGAAATCAACGTACACATTCCAGAATCAACAGACACCTCCCTCCCCTACGCCACCGGAGCCGTAGATCACCTAGCCAAGGTCGCTACCAAGATTCGGGAAATCCAATATCCACAATCGCCCAAGACCTCCGTCATCCTCGGCTCTCTGCACTCAGGAGCGGCTTTCAACAGGATTGCTAGAAAAGGTAAGCTCAAATTTGAGATCAACAGCGAAGACTTTGCACAGGTTGAAATCATCAAGGATCAAATCCAGAAAATTGTCGATGACACCCAGTACACCACCCACGCCCAACTCAGCCTCAATATCGTTGGCAGAAGAAATCCAGGCGGATTGTCGGAGAATCACCCGTTGGTGCAGACACAGCTCGACATTCTCAATGCTCACCAGATTGAGCCCATTCCCGTCCCTTCCACGGGAGACCTCAGTGCTCTCGCCGAAAATCAACTCCCCGCATTGACTCTGGGCCTCTCCTACGGAGAAAATTTACAGGAACTCAACGAATCCATCCACATCAAGCCCCTGTTCAGCGGCATCTCCCAACTCATCGCACTCCTGCAGGCAATCGACAGAAATCTCTGCAATGAATAAAATCGAAGAATGGCTCAACAATAACACTTTCCATCACGGAGAGTTCTGGGATCTCCTCAAACTGATTGAACTCAAAGAGGAACAAAATCTCACCATTTCTCTTTGTATCCCCACTCTCAATGAGGAAAAAACCATCGGGAAGGAAGTCGTCATCTTCAAGTCCGAACTCATGGACCGCTATCCCCTCATTGACGAATTTGCCGTCATTGATTCCGGCTCCACGGACAACACCCGGGAAATCGCCGCATCCTTCGGCGCCGATGTCTACGAGGCCACAGACATCCTCCCCCATCTGCCTCAGAAAAAAGGAAAAGGCGAAAACCTCTGGAAAGCCATCTACCAACTCAAAGGCGACATCATCTGCTACGTCGATGCAGACATCTCCAACATTCACCCCCGCTTTGTTTACGGTCTGGTTGCCCCCCTTATTCACAGACCCAATGTGCATTACGTAAAAGCATTTTATGATCGCCCCCTGGCTTACTCCACCGGTATCCGCCCCAGCGGAGGAGGCCGAGTCACGGAAATCCTCGTCCGCCCCCTATTCTCCCTGTTTTTCCCGGAACTGACGGCCCTCATCCAACCCCTTTCAGGAGAGTACGCAGTCCGCAGAAAAGTACTGGAAAACATCCCCTTCCCCATTGGCTACGGTGTAGAAACTTCACACCTCCTGGACATTTATCATACATGGGGGCTGGATGCCTTTGCTCAGACCGATCTCGACCAACGCATTCATCGCAACCAATCCACCCTATCCCTTGGCAAAATGTCCTTCGGCATCCTCCAGACATTTCTGGAAAGGCTCCGTCAATATGGCACTTTTGATAAACTGCCCGAACTCGAAACCATCATGCGGCAATTCCAGGCCCAGGAGCACCGGTACCAACAAGTGACCTACGACATCCAGGAAGAAGAACGCCCCCCCATGCGGACCATCCCAGAATACTGCAAACTTCATAACCTCCCGCCACCTGAATGAGAGTCGCATTTCTGCACTACCATTACCGCCCGGGAGGTGTAACCAGGGTCATTGAAAATACACTCCCGCACCTCCGCAATCTTCACGACATTGACGCTCAGATCATTGAGCATCCAGGACTCAACTACGCCAACCCGGACGATCTCACAACAGATCCGGCAACGCTCACGAACGAACTTCAGGAACAGGCCCGCAAACAATTCGGAGCGCCTCCCGACCTCTGGCACATTCACAACCCCACCCTTGGGAAACACCCCTCTTTTCCCCAAGTCCTTTCCAACCTGGCCAATTCCCAAACTCCCCTCCTCCTGCATATTCACGACTTCGCAGAAGATTGCCGACCGGGAAATTACCAACTCATTCGACAAAACCCACACACGGAAAAACTCTATCCGATTGGAGAACACATCCACTATGCCACCCTCAACCAAAGGGATTACCAGATCCTGAACAACGCAGACATCCCCTCCTCGCAACTGCACTTGCTCCCCAACCCCATCGTTACCAAAACCCAAACCACCACATCATCAACAAGCCCCTCCAAATCACCATTTCATTCCAAACAACTCCATCTCTACCCCGTACGTGCCACGACTCGAAAAAACCTCGGAGAACTCGCTCTCTGGGCTGCCCTGGCCGACCAAGACCATCACTTTGCCAACAGCATCGGCCCCACCAACCCCAACCAACGGGCATCCTATCAACGCTGGAAACAACTGGCCTCAGAACTGGAACTCCCGCTGACCCTCGGCCTCTGTGAAGCCCCTCAATTCCCCTTCCCCGAAGTCCTGGCCAACGCGGCATCCTGCGTCACCACAAGTCTGGCCGAAGGTTTTGGCCTGTCCTTCCTGGAACCCACCTTAATTAGAAAACCACTCTGGGGCAGAAACATCCCCGATATCACCAAAGACTTCACTCAACACGGCATCGACCTCAGTCACCTCTACACTCGAATTGATATCCCCCTCGACTTTTTGGATGCCGCCAACCTCAAGCTTAAACTACAAAGCCAACTCCAGGCACTGTACGACCAATACGCCACTCCCCTGCCCACAAAAGCAACAGAAACCGCATGGGAAGCACTCACACTGAATGGAGACACTCTCGATTTCGGACACCTCGACCAGGATGACCAGATACAAATCATCCGCCAACTCCACCAAGACCCCAAACTCAGAGACCATCTCCCCAAACTTTCTGAATTCACAAACCTCCAGGCTCCACACGACGATCAGGCCGCTCTGATCAGAACCAACTACTGCCCGGAACAATGTGCGGATAAGCTCTCCCAGATTTACCAAAAACTCCTCTCGACTCGTCCCGAAACACCAACTCACCTTGACCCCGACAAAATCCTCTCCCAATTTCTACATCCTGCACGATTCAGTTACCTACTTACCTGAGTTTTCCGCTAAACCATGCTAAAGGACCTTTTTTCCAATCTCAAAAGCCGCAGAAAAATTATTGATGCGGATGCCGCCCTTGTCGCATTCCCAAGATGTGGAATCGCCAGACTCCGAGACCTCCTGTGGAATTTCATCGTCCTTCAGGAAAACCTCACCAATGCCAAAAGACGCGGAGACTTCGATGAACTCTGGAAACTCAACAAATCCCGTGTTCCCCGTCTTGTCATGACCAATGATGATGACCCGCACACCAAATATCCCGACGAAATCCGTATGGATAAAATTGCCCACGAAGGCAAAAAAGTCGTCTTTCTGGCCCGGGATCCACGCAACGTCATCGCCTCTCTCTTCTACCGCCGAAGCCGCCGTGGCTACATCGACAGTAACTACTACTGGGGAACGCTGACCGACTTTATCCGCGAAGGCGAAGGAAGTTTTGAAACCCTGCTCACCTACTACGCCAGTTGGGCAGACCCGGAACGCGTCAAAATACACCACATCTCCTACGAGCAACTCCACGAACAACCCGCCCAGGAATTACTCAAAGTTGCCAAATTTCTCGGCATCTCCAAACCCACCCTCGAAACCTGTGAACGAGCCGTTGTCCAAACTCCGGCATTTGGAGAAAAAACCGACAGCTCCACCGCCTCCATCCCTAGGAAATCCGCCTACCTCGAACCCGAAATCCCGGAAAACCAGGAAGCCGAAGAACGCCCCGGCGAACCCTACCTTCGCGAATTCAACGACGAAGACCTTCAATGGCTCAAAGCCCAGATGGAAGCCTTTCTCCCCAAGGAATTCCCCTTCTACAAAGACTAAAGTGGCGCATGCTTCCAGCTTGCGAAATCCAACCTTCTCTACGGCCGAATTGGCTCATGCAGATAATTCAGCAACATCGCTGAAGTTACCGCCACATGCCCACGGTTTCGGGCCAGGTGCTCCCCGGCCTGCCCATGCCAAACCACTCCCATCCGGGAAGCATCCGCCGCAGAATACCCCTCGGCAAGCAAACCACCAACCAGTCCGGTCAACAAGTCTCCACTTCCTGCACGGGCCAGAACCGAACTGCCGAACGGACTCATCGCCAGAGAATCCTCCGCCGCTATCCAAGTCTGTGGCCCCTTGAGCACCACGGCACCCTGCAAACCAAAATCTCTCATATAATCCCAAAGCAATTCCGGGTTCACCCGTTCCGCCATGGTGGAAGCCAACCTGGCAAACTCCCCAACGTGAGGAGTCAACACATACGGCCCTTTTACCTTTTGCACCAATGGCTGCTGCAAAGCATCCGCATCCAGAACCACCGGCAAAGTCGTATAACGAATGACTTCTTCAATCAAAGCCCTCGTTTCCCTTTCCGTTCCAATCCCCGGACCAATGGCGATAGCGGTGGCACGCTGCATTTTTTTGCGGACAGCCTGCATAGCTTCCATAGACAAACCTCCCTCCTCCGTTTCCTCACAAGGCACCCACATCGCCTCGGGAACAACGGCAGCAAAAGAACTCGCTACAGATTCCGGAACACATGCCGTCACCAACCCGACCCCGGAGCGAAGAGCCGCCTTCACGGTCAACAAGGCAGCTCCTGGCATCTCCCGGGAACCAGCAATCACCATCAAGTGCCCAAAGCTACGCTTGTCACAATCCGGATGCCGTAATTTGCGAAGGCAGTTCAACACAGAATTCGTCAAGACCTGACGACCTTTCTCGAAACCCATTTCTTTGTCCACCCCCTCATCAAAAAAGCCGATATCCAAATACCGCAGTCGCCCCGTCCACTTCAAAGCATCCCTCTCCAGCAAAGGAAACTTCAGCACCCCTGTGGCATAGGTGTAATCCGCCCGAAATGTATCTTCTCCTGATTCTGGACAAAGACCCGTAGGCAAATCCACCGCAGCCCGGAAACCAATCTCCATCCGATTCAAGCATTGCACGATCGTCGCAAGAGCTCCCCCCAAAGGCGGCCGAAACTGCATTCCCAATACGCCATCCAGACAAAGGTCAAACGCTTGCCCCTCGATCTCAGTGCAGGCCATTTCCCCAGCTGGCAGCACTGCACAATGGTCCTCCGCCTCCAGTGCCTCAAAAGCTTCACGAGTCAAAGGACTGAACTCGGCTGGATCGACTGCTGGCCAGATCACCACTTCCCCACGGGGCCTCGACTTCAACAGCAAATGCCCGGCCAGCAACGCATCCCCCCCATTGTGTCCCTTCCCTGCGACAACCAGAATCTTCGGATCCCGCGGCATCGGACGGTATTCATTAAAATCCAACAATATCTGGTAAGCCAACTTCTCCGAAACCCGCTTCATGGCAGACCGGATTTTTTCGGTATTCCCACCGAGCAATCTTTCTTCAAATTCAACTGCCTGCTCACAGAGCAGCACAGGATGCATCTTTCTTAATCCATTCATGTCATTTCAAAATTCTTACCAAGGAGTCCCCCCTCGAACTGGCTACGGAATCTGCCCTTTTTGATGGATAATTCAATCGAATACTCCAAGGAACGGGAAATAAACTCATTCAGCCATTCACAAAGATTGTTCTCCAAGAAACTGCACTTCAGGCTCAAGGGTCACACCATAACGATCCTGCACCCGCTCAATGACCAGCTTCATCAGATCCCTCACATCTTCCGCCGTCGCCCCTTTTTCGGTTTCAATCCAGTTGGCATGTTTTTGACTTACCAAAGCTCCACCAACTTTCGTTCCCTTCAGCCCGGCCTTATCAATGTACCAACCCGTCGCCGGACCGCCGGACAATTGCTTGAAAGTGCTGCCTGCAGTCTGACGGCTCAAAGGTTGTTTGATGCGCCGCTCTTCCAGATGATGCGCCGTCAAACGACGAATCTCTTCACGGGAACGGGAGAAATCCTTCAGTTCAAAACGAGTATGTAAAACAAACTGCCCTTCCTCCAGAAAACGACTGTGACGATACTGCAAGTCACACTCCTCTTTGCCCAATCTCCGAACCTCTCCACTCCCCTGTTCCACCACATCCACCGACTCCAGAACATCAGAAATCTCCCGCACCATCGGCACCCGTAACCCCGCATTCATCGCGACTCCCCCACCAACCGTCCCCGGAATCCCAATCAGAAACTCATACCCGCCACACCCCAAATCCGCCACAAACCTCGACAACCTCGGCATCGGCACTCCCGCCTCCGCCTCAACCAAATTCTCTGCAATGCGTTCAATCCTCCCCATGGATTTCCAACCATGAAGCACCAACCCATCCAACCCCTCATCCGGGATCAAGACATTGGAACCCCGTCCCAAAAAATAAACTGGCACTCCCAATCTCTGAGCCACTTGCAAAAACAGAGGCACATCCGAAGCCGACGGCTCTGCATACCAACGTGCTGGCCCGCCCACTTTCCAAGTAGTAAAACCCGACAACGGCACATTCTCCTGCACCTTCAATTCGCCCCAATCGCTCATATTCCTAATCCGCTACCCGACTCCTGAAAAATTGGCAAGCCAAGGAAACTCGAAAAAGCTTCCATCCCCAAAAAGATTTTCCACCATGCCCACTCATGGAAATCAAGCCCGACCTCCAACCTCAACAATTGCAGCCCGCCCTGGAACGCTTCTGGCAACTCTCCGGTGAGAAAATTCAAAACATTCGCCAGAACTATGACATGAGCCAGGGCTCTCCTGTTTTTACAGTAGCCGGCCAATACAGCACCCGTGGCTGGACAGAATGGACCGAAGGTTTCCGTACAGGCAGTGCCATTCTCCAGTATGATGCCACAGGGCAGGAAGCATTTCTCCAGCAAGGCGAACAGGAAACCGTCGAGACCATGGCCTCCCACGTCAGCCACATTGGGGTACACGATCATGGCTTCAACAATGTATCCACCTACGGTAACCTGCGCCGCCTCATGCTCGAAGGCAAAACGGCCAAGGACGAAGGCAAACTCAACTTCTACGAACTCGCCCTCAAAGTCTCTGGAGCCGTGCAAGCCAGCCGCTGGACAGAGCACCAGAACGGCGGCTTCATCCACTCCTTCAACGGCCCACA
>CAYSOI010000028.1:18671-19734 GCA_964432425.1 uncultured Opitutales bacterium
AAGCCGGCCTCACCACCCTCGAAACTCTCCTCAAGGAACCCTACCTCAGCACCAATCCTGACCATCAGGGCATCCTCCTGCACAGCATTTATCATCGCCCCAACGGTTGGGACTACACCCCCGAAGGCAGCCAAATCCCCTGTGGTGAATCCTCAATGTGGGGTGACTATCACATCCGCGAAGCCGCTCTCTACATCCAAAGAATCCTCAAGGGAGAATCGTACTACACCTTCTTCGCAGGATAATCCCCAAGCCACTCCCGAAGCCAGCTTCGGTGCGGACCGGAAAGCGTAATTTCCTCCAGTTTCTCACGGGACACCCAGGAACACCCCTCGGGAAGGACGGCATTTGCTTCCTTCAACAGGTAAAATCTCTCCTCCATCGCCTGATTCCCAATGGCCCGCTTCCTCGTCGCAAAGAGCTTCTCCGACTCCTTCCCGAACTTACTCAACTCCGGCACTTCACACAAACCAGCCAGACGACTAGAATCCTGAGGATGTAGGTACAAAACCACACCCGCCTCCCCCATCACCAACGCCCGGTCCACCACCACTTTCTGCATTCCCTTTCTCAAAATATTCGGCAATCGTTCCGGCTCCCCTTCGACTACAGCTCGACAAAAGGATTTCACCGGGCACAGCAAACACATAGGCTTCTTCGGCAAGCAAAGCGTCGCCCCCAGTTCCATCATGGCCTGATTATGATCACCCGGCTCTTCCTGATTCAGAAAATCCCGGGCATGTGACTCAAAGGCCTTGACCGCCTGGCCCGCGGCGGAAAACTCCCGGTCTTCGCCAAGAATACGAGCCAGAATCCGCACCACATTTCCATCCACCACCGCTTCCTTTTCCCCAAAGGCAATACTCGTAATCGCCGCCGAAGTATACGGCCCAATACCGGGAAACTGGAGCCAGGACTTGCGATCCTGCGGAATCTGTTCCAACCCCGAAACCATCTTGGCCAATTTATGCAAATTCCGAGCTCTGGAGTAATATCCCAACCCCTCCCAGGCTTTCAACACCTCCGCCTCCTCCGCCTGCCCCAACTCCTCAAAACCCGGAAA
>CAYSOI010000029.1:0-19543 GCA_964432425.1 uncultured Opitutales bacterium
TTGCCTTCCACTTCAACAAAAGGTGTTTCCTTACAACAAAACCAGAATCTTTTTTTCTGGGTTACTTCCAGAGGCAGGTCCGAGAAGTAAAATCGCATCGATACTGGGGCTTAGTGTAGAAAACGATTTTGGATTACTGGGGGAACTTGGAGGAGATTGTGCAGGAGCCCTGACAATTACTCCAGAGACGCAAGAGTCTCCCAGTATCACAAAAATCTCCTACAGAGGGTTATCAGATACGGAATTGTCCAACCTTGTGACTCAACTCCCCTCTCGTCCACTATTGGCAGATGAAGAAGGCGTACGTCTATCCTTAGCTGGAGCACAAGATAAACTACCAGTAGCTTATCAAAATGGTAGCATTTCCCTGCCAATCTCGAACTCACCAAGTTACGCACATCCTGAAGCCTGAGCCACAACGTTTCCCAGGATTAGCGTTCAACGAGGCATTTTGTATGCGTTTAGCCAAAAGTGTCGGGCTCAATGTACCTTCCGTAGAGACTGTGAAGATAGGTGAGACGGATTGCTTGTTAATCGAGCGTTATGATCGAAGACAGGATTCCTCTGGGAGAACAGAACGCATTCATCAAGAAGACTTCTGCCAGGCACTTGGTTTTCCACCAGAAAAAAAGTATCAAAAGGAGAATGGCCCCACTCTCTCCAACTGCATCAAATTGATTCGAGAGTGGTCGACGATTCCGGTATTGGATATTTCCAGCTTCATAGATGGAGTCATCTTCAACTCTCTAATTGGGAATGCGGACGCACATGGCAAAAACTTTTCATTTTTATACCAAGGCTCATCTCGAAGATTGGCTCCCTTCTACGACTTAGTCTGTACCTTGGCATGGCCAGAAATCACAAAGAACTTGGCCATGAGAATAGGCTCAGCTCAAATGGTTACTGAAGTCACTCTCTCACATTTCCAACAGTTGGCAGAAAGAGAGAAACTGGGATCAACTTTTATGAAAGAAAGAGTACAAAGAATGTGCAACAGAGTCACTCAGGCCTTATCTGCTTCAAGACTGGAGGAAGCCGTGGAGTTGAAGGTTTCCGAAATTATTCAAGGACGGATGAAAACTCTGCAAATCTGACGCATTCTCCTTCTCACTCAGCGTAGGAGAAAGTTTGTTGATTGAGTGACGGGCGTGGAAGAGTTGAAGGTTGTTTGGGATAAGCTGAGCCCAATCAGGAATCACAAGTGGTAGTGCAGAAATTTCGTTCTGAACATCTTCTTGCCCCTTATTTTACTGCCGAAAAGAGAGAGAGGCCAACAGAAACATGATCTCCGAAACCTTCGGAGTATTATCAGAAAATTGGAGGCGCGGGCGGGAATCGAACCCGCGAATAGAGGTTTTGCAGACCCCGGCCTTACCACTTGGCTACCGCGCCGTCACAATGAATGTTGGTGAGATTGAGAAAGGGAGAAGAGTTCGCAACAGAAAAATTCAGGAGTTGGCAAACTCGTTGAGAATTTGCCAGATGTTTTGAAAGTAGGCGTCGGTGTATTCCTGAAAGAAAAAGATGTAGAGGAGGGCTCCTAGGGCTAACATGGGGCCGAATGGGATGTGAACACCGACTCCGATCGTATCGGGAGAGGGTTCTGCATCCGGGTCGGGGTTGGTGGCTTCTTTTTGGGAGCGGAGTTTTTGGATAAGGAGGAAGGGAATGAGGAGAATGAGTCCTGCACAGGCTCCTCCAAAGAGGCTGAAAATCGCTCCCTGCCAGCCTAGAAAGGCTCCGATGCAGCCGATGAATTTGACGTCTCCTTCCCCCATGGCTTCTTTTCGAAGGGCGGCTTCTCCGAGGACTCCGATCCAATAGACGAAGGCGGAACCGATGCAAACACCGAGGATACTTTCTTTGGCTCCGAGGATGCAGGCGGGAATCCCGGCTCCTTCGATGCCGTGCAGGTGAGGTTGCCAGAAGGAATAGAGGACACCGACTACTGTGCCACCAACGGAAAAGAGGTCGGGGATGACCATGTGGTCAAAGTCAATGAAGACGGAGGGAATGAGGCAGCAGCATAGTAGCATGGTGCCAAAGGCGAAGGAGGGGTTTTGAAGTCCAAAGAGTTGCCAAGCGTAGAGAAAGAGGAGTGCAGTCAGGAGTTCGACAAAGGGGTAGCGTATGCTGAATTTTCTGCCACAGCATCGGGCTTTTCCGCGTAGGATGAGCCATGACAGTATGGGGAAGTTGTCGAACCAGGGTATGGACTTGCCGCAGCCACATTGGGAGCGTGGAAAAATGATGGAGCGTTCTTCCGGTATGCGGTAGATGCAGACGTTGAAAAAGCTGCCTAGACAGGCTCCTATGCCGAAGAAGAAGAATTGTATGACTCCGGGATACTGTTGAGCCAGTGTTTGGAGTTCTTGCATGCAGGGTTAGGATTTAGCTTGGATGGCAGCAAACATGGCTTGGACGGGGACCGTCGCCTGGGTCCAATAATGGAGGGATTTGGCGGCTTGATGTACAAGCATGGAGAGTCCGTTGGCCGCGGGATAGTTGAGTTGCCTGGCTTGGGCGAGGAGGGCGGTTTCGGGAGGGTTGTAGATCATGTCGTAGACCCGAAGGTTTTGAGGTAGGCGTTGGAGGTCAGCTGGCGCAGGATCTTCGGGTTTCAGGCCGAGGGAGGTGGCATTGATCAAGATGGAGTCGTCGGGAATCCGGCCAGATGGGGGGTCACCAAGGGCGAAGGTTTCAAGGCGTTCATTGGGGCCTCCGATGCTTTCGACGAGTGCTTCGAGTCGGTCAACAGAGCGATTGCCGAGCCAGACTTTTCGACATCTGGACTCGAGGCACTGGACAACGGTGGCTCTGGAGGCTCCCCCCGCTCCGAGAATAATAATGTCGGAACCGGCGATGGTGGCTCCGAGGTCTTGTTGCAATGCAGTTTCGATACCGTAGCCATCGGTATTTTTGCCATGATAGCCGTGCTCAAGTTTTACGAGGGTGTTGACGGCTCCCATTCTTTCGGCAACGGGGTCTATGGTGGCGACGAGGTCGAGGGCTTCCACTTTATGGGGGATGGTGAGGTTGATGCCGACAAAGTTGTTGATGTGGAGGGCAACAAGGGCTTCGGGTAGCTGTTCATGAGGAATGTCGAAGGCGTAGTATCGCCAATTCTTAAACTCTCCTCCCATTTCCTGAAGGGCGGCATTGTGGATCACTGGAGACAGGGAGTGTGCAATGGGGTGTCCCAATACAGCGAGGGAGGGACCGGGGTGATCCCAATCATCCAGATCTTCAATCTGGTAGACTTTATTCGTAGGTGGAATGTTCCTGGTAAACACGCTCAAATTCATCGACAAAGGAGGTGAAGCGTTCCGAAAGTTCGGACTGGTTAGCCAAGTCGTATTGATGGGCCAGATTCCTGCAGCATCGGCAGAGTATTTCTCCTACGGGTGTGGGCTGAAAGAATGAATCTTCCGGATAGATATCGTTTTCCCGGAGAAACATTTCGATGTCATTGCGGGAAAGGACTGTGCCACTGGAGAAGGGATCGATGAAGAAGGGTTCCGGGAGATCAAAGCAACCGACCATAAAGCGAATGGGAAATCCGATGGGTTCGAGATGAAAACCACATCTTTCGGCAACGAGTTGATAGACGAGAGAAAGGGTTAGGGGTATGCCGCGGCGGTTTTCAAGGACGGTGCCGAGGAAGCTGTTTTCAGGATCATAAAAGTTTTCAACAGCACCGCGGAATTCATACTCATGAAAAATGACTCGGTTGAGGGTCTGGCAGGTTTGCAGTGGGGTGGCGTTTTCAACGAGGAGTTCTTTGACGCGGTCTGCCATTTCGTTGAGGAGGTTCTGATAGTCCTCTACGGTGCGATCTTTGTGAACGGTTCTTTCTAGCAACAGGGATCCAGTCTCCAACTCGTAATTCATGGAGCCAATGAATTCCCGGAATTCGGAGACGGTGTTAATCTCCCCTAATTCCCGTAGGTAGAACTTGGCATGCTGCACCAGTCCGGGTGTGTTGGAGTTTACAATATAGTTCAGGAAATTGACGGCTTCTTCTCCGTGTTCGCGAAAGGCATCAATCAGGCCCAACCGCACGTTGATGCTTACATCGTCCAATAAGGTGAGGTAGGCGTTTTCGC
The DNA here is from genome assembly GCA_964432425.1 of uncultured Opitutales bacterium. GTDB lineage: Bacteria > Verrucomicrobiota > Verrucomicrobiia > Opitutales > JABJCN01 > JAYPDO01. The sequence continues at coordinate 4,107 of CAYSOI010000029.1, forward strand.
GGTCTTTAGTAAGAGGTTTCATTCCCGGATTGATCTGAAAACCCTGAATTGGCAAGGTGCCTGCGTCAACGGGAAAAGCTTAAGCCGTTTGACCTGAAGGGGGGCGTTCTCCGAAAAGCCGAGTTCCAACCCGGATCTGGGTGCTCCCGGCTTTTACTGCCATTTCGATGTCACCGCTCATACCCATGGAGAGTTCAGGGAAAGTGTGGCCAAACTCGGCTTCCAATTGATCCCGCAACTCCCGAAGTCCTATGAACGCTTGTTCGGCCTCATTAGGATCCGGGGAGAGGCGGCCTATGGTCATAAACCCTTCTAATAATAAGTGGGGACAATCGAGTACCTCTTCGACCAGGGCTTCTGCATCGTCGGCTTCGGCACCATGTTTGGCTGGGTCGCCTGCGGTGTTGATCTGGAGAAGGATGCGCTGAGTGGTTTCCTGTTCTCCGGCCAGTCGATTGAGCCGCTTGACAAGTTTCCCGGTATCGACGGTTTGAATTCGCTCAAAGGTCTCGACCGCAATTTTCGCTTTATTGGACTGTAAATGCCCTATCAGTTCCCACTGTATTTGCCCGGAATACTCCGCAGCCTTTCTTGTGGCTTCCTGCACCACGTTCTCTCCGACGGCAGAAAAACCCGCCTCTTCTGCGTATCGAACCGCGTCCAACGGCTGTCTCTTGGTCACGGGCAAAATGGCTACTGAAGCGGGATCACGCCCATATTTTTCACAATACTCCCCTACTTCTTCACGAAGTTGTTTGAGGCTAGATTCGAACTCCTCGAATGTCTTCATAAGTTTTTTTGATACCCTCTTGATTTCATTAGAAAAATTTATTTACTCACAATTTTCCTGAATATCCTTCATTCCAATCATGCATATAGAAAACCTGAAAGTCTTCTGTGATCTTGTTCAAAGCAAGAGTTTTTCCAAAGCGGCAAAGCTCAATGACATTACGCAGTCTGCAGTAAGTCAGCAACTCCGCTCCATGGAAAAGCATTTTAACACGCTGATCATCGACCGGACGCAGAAACAATTCAACCTGACCCGCGAAGGCAAAAGCCTCTACAAGGGTTTCAAAGAAATCATGAAGCAGTACGACAGTCTGCACAGTGAAATCCAGGAAATGAAAAAAGTCCTCAGCGGCAGCATTCAGATTTCCACGGTCTACAGTATCGGGATGCATTCACTTCAGAATTTTTTGAAGACCTTCATGAAGGCGTTCCCATCTGTCAACATACGGGTCGAGTACCGTCATGCTGCGTTAATTTATGAAGATGTCTTGCAAGGTGCTGCGGACATGGGACTGGTGGCTTACCCCGAGAAGCAGACGGGACTGGAAATCACACCTTATGCAGAAGAACGCATTGTTCTCGCTACGAGTGTCGACCATCCTTTGGCCCGCCACACGACCATCAACATGAAAGAGCTTAACGGGCTCAACTCGATTGCATTCAGTGAGGGAATACCGACCAGGGTACACCTCAGTGAAATACTGGAAAAAGAGGACATCGACATGCCGGTGGTCCAGGAATTTGATAACATCGAAACCATCAAGGGTGCCGTCGAAATCAACATGGGAGTGGCCCTGCTGCCGGACAAAACCATTGAGCGTGAAGTTCGCCAGGGTACACTGAAAAAGATCACCATCAAAGACCGCGAACTGGTTCGCCCATTGGCCATCATCCGCAAGAAGGATCGTGTCACTCAGCCCGGGTTGAAACAATTCCTTCGTTTCCTGACCAGCGGAAGCCTGGAACCCATTTCCGAAGAAGAAAAAGAGGACTAATTTCCCTTTTTCAAAACTTATTTATTGGGCAGCTATCTGACATCCGGGTAGCTGCCCAACCATTTTACCACGGAACACATCTTCTCCAACTCGCCAAAGGCTTCCTGGACTTCCGGCGTGTCAAAGTGCCCGATGCAGTCGATGAAAAAGTAATAATCCCATGGCTTGCGACGAGAAGGCCGGGACTCGATTTTGCAGAGATTCACCCCACGTTTGCTGAACGGTTCCAAGGCACCCTGCAGAGCTCCAGTTCGATCCTTGAGGGAAAAGACGAAGCTGGTTCTTTGAGCAACTCCACCATTTCCTGCAGGTCCGGACTTTTTCGCAATAACAAGGAAACGGGTAATGTTCTCCGCCCGGTCCTGAATGCCTTTTTTCAAAACCGGCACTTCGTACAAATCTCCCGCCAAACTGGCAGCTATGGCCGCAACCCCGTCCTGTTCCTTGGCTAATTCCACGGCATGAGCAGTACTGGAGCAATTGACGAGTTCCACATTGGGCAAATGTTCTCGCAGCCAATTACGACATTGCCCCAGAGCCTGGTCTTTCGAATGCACTTCCCGGATCTCCTCCAAGGGGCTCCGGGACAACAAACAATGCTCAATCGGCAAGTAGACCTGAGCCGTGATCTTCAACTCGGTCTCGGCCAACATGTCCAGAGAATGAAAGACGGCTCCTTCGGTAGAATTCTCAACAGGAACCACTCCGTAGTCGGCCTCCCCTTTCTCCACATGCAGGAATACATCCGCGATGGTGTTGTAGGGACGATACTGGACACTGGAGCCAAAATTTTTCAATGCGGCCTGTTGAGTGTAAGTGGCTTCCGGCCCAAGGTATCCAATCAACAAAGGCTTCTCCAAGGCGATGGAGGCCGAGATGATTTCCCGATAGATTCCACGAATGGCTCGGGAATCCAAAGGCCCATCCTCGGCCATTTTTTCCAGCTTTCGAAAAACCTCTTCCTCACGGACAGGTACGTACATTTCTGCACCAAGGGCGGTCTTGATCTTGCCGATTTCGGCAGCCAATTCCACACGCTGGTTCAGCCGCTCAACAATTTCACGGTCAATTATATCTATTCTCTCTCGAAGCTCTTCAAGACTCATTAGCTGGCATCTTTGGTTTAACTATAAATCAGGGCACTAACGAAAAAATTACAGTCAGTGAAGTGAAAAACCTGCAATCTTGGAAACTTCCGATTTCCAGCTTGCCCAGAAAGCCCTCCCCAGCATCCTCCCCTCCCCTTAATTTTATTACCAACTTATAAATACAATGGCTGACACCAACGTACGTAAACATTCCTGCATCATTAACGACGGCAAAGACCGTGCTCCAAACCGCTCCATGCTCCGGGCAGTCGGTTTTGAAGATGAAGACTTTAAGAAACCGGTCGTAGGTGTCGCCTCCACATGGAGCATGGTCACTCCCTGCAACATGCACATTGATGGCCTGGCGAAGGAATCCGAAAAAGGGGTCAACGATGCAGGCGGTAAAGCAATCATCTTTGGAACGATCACGGTCAGTGACGGCATATCGATGGGCACTCCCGGGATGCGTTACTCCCTGGTATCCCGTGAGGTCATTGCCGATTCGATTGAAACCGTTACTGGAGCAGAAGGTTTCGATGGAGTCGTTGCCATCGGAGGTTGTGACAAAAACATGCCCGCCTGCCTCATTGCGTTGGCTCGGCTGAATCGCCCATCCGTTTTCGTTTACGGTGGCACGATTCTTCCTGGAATCCACAAGGACAAACCCGTTGACATCGTCTCCATTTTTGAAGCTGTCGGCCAAGAAGCTTCGGGAGCCATTGACGAAAAGGAACTCAAGGAAATCGAGTGCAACTCCATTCCAGGGCCAGGTTCCTGCGGAGGCATGTACACCGCCAACACCATGGCCTCGGCTATCGAAGCACTGGGAATGAGCCTCCCCAACAGCTCCGCTCAACTGGCAGTATCCAAAGATAAGGAAGTCGATTGCCGCAATGCTGGAGCCGCCGTTCTCAATCTTCTGGAAAAAGACATCAAGCCTACCGACATCATGACCCGGAAGGCCTTTGAGAATGCCATCACTGTGGTCATCGCTCTGGGAGGCTCCACCAATGCAGTACTTCACCTTCTGGCGATGGCTCATGCAGCCAATGTACAGCTTTCCCTGGATGACTTTACCGAAATTGGCAAACGGGTGCCGGTGATTGCCGACCTCAAGCCCAGCGGCAAGTACAACATGTCTCACTTCTGCCGAATTGGTGGGCTGACACCGCTCATGAAAATGCTGCTGGATGCAGGACTGATCCATGGCGATTGCATGACCGTTACAGGCAAAACTGTTGCCGAAAACCTTGCCGATGCTCCAGAGTATCCAGCAGATCAGGACATTGTTTACCCGCTTGACAACCCCATCAAACCGGACAGCCACCTTCGCATTCTCTATGGAAACTTGTCCCCGGATGGTGCCGTGGCAAAAATTTCCGGCAAGGAAGGACTTCAGTTCTCCGGCAAAGCGATCACTTTCGAATCCGAGGAAGACGCTCTTCAGGGAATCCTGCACGGAAAAGTGGAAGCCGGGCATGTTATCGTCATCCGCAATGAAGGTCCGGTTGGCGGACCTGGAATGCGGGAAATGCTGGCCCCCACCTCCGCCATTATGGGCCGTGGTCTGGGCAAAGATGTGGCGTTGATCACCGATGGTCGTTTCTCCGGTGGGAGCCATGGCTTCGTCGTTGGGCACATCACTCCCGAGGCCGCAGTCGGAGGACCCATTGGCATACTCCAAGACGGAGACCCCATCACCATTGATGCGGAAAAGAACGAAATCAATCTGAACCTCCCCCAGGAAGAAATCCAACAACGCCTGGACAACTTCCAGGCACCCGCCCCCAAGGAAACCCGAGGCACCTTGGCCAAGTACGCCAAGCTAGTCTCATCCGCTTCCGACGGAGCCGTTACAGACAAGAACCTCTTCTGAGTATTTCATTCAAACCAGGAGGCAAAGTCCAACTGACCTCTTGCCAACCGTAAAAAACCATACTGAAGGACGGGGGTTCCTACCCGTTGAAACAAGGATTATTCCCATGAGCTGGACACGTTTTCAACAACACCACTATCCATTCCCTGAGATCGATTTTTCCATCGATATCAGCCGCATGGCCTTTGCCGAGGACTTCTTTGACTCAATGCAACCTCGCATCACCAAAGCCAAGGCAGACATGAAGGCCCTGGAATCCGGTGCCATTGCCAACCCGGATGAAAACAGAATGGTGGGGCATTATTGGCTGCGGGCTCCACAGTTTGCACCGGATTCAGAGACCACGGAGGCCATCCGCTCCACCCTGGCCAGCATCGAAAATCTCACCAGCCAGATTCATTCAGGAGACATCCAGGGGTCGCAGGGAATGTTTAAAAACCTCCTCGTCATTGGCATTGGAGGCTCGGCTCTTGGGCCGCAGTTTGTCAGTCAGGCGTTAGGTCATCCTCATGCCGACAAGCTCAAGCCCTACTTTTTTGACAACACAGATCCTGACGGGCTCGACCTGATTCTGGCACAGCTTCAGGGCCAACTTGGCCAAACCCTGGCCATTGTCATTTCCAAGTCCGGAGGCACTCCCGAAACCCGCAACGGCATGCTGGTGGCGGAAAATGCATGGAAGGAAGCAGGATTGGATTTCGCCAAACATGCCATCGCCGTAACCGGTGAAGGTTCCAAGCTGGATGACTACGCAACTTCCAACAATTGGTTGCAACGATTTCCGATGTGGGACTGGGTTGGCGGTCGCACCAGTGAAACCGGCCCCGTAGGCATCTTGCCTGCCGCACTCCAGGGCCTCGACATCAAAGAACTCCTCAACGGTGCCGCCGAAATGGATGCCGTGACCCGAAGTTCAGACCTCAGTCAAAACCCGGCACTTCTCCTGGCATTAATGTGGTATCATGCCACCAATGGTAAGGGAGAGAAAGACATGGTACTCCTCCCCTACAAGGATCGCCTGCAATTGTTCTCCAAGTACCTGCAGCAATTGGTCATGGAATCCCTGGGAAAAGAACTCGACCTCGATGGCAACGTCGTTAACCAGGGCATTGCGGTATATGGCAACAAGGGTTCCACAGACCAACATGCCTACGTCCAGCAACTCCGCGAAGGCACCAACAACTTTTTCGTCACTTTCATTGAAGTGCTCCAGGAATGTGAGACCCCGGCATTGGAAGTCGAGCCTGGTGTCACGGCTGGCGATTACCTCCAGGGCTTTCTCCTGGGAACCCGTCAGGCCCTTCATGATAACTCCCGAGAGTCCATCACCCTCACCATCCGATCCGTCACCGCCCGAAGTGTTGGTCAATTGATTGCCCTTTTTGAAAGAGCCGTAGGCTACTACGCCAGCTTTATTAACATCAATGCCTACCACCAGCCTGGAGTGGAAGCCGGGAAGAAAGCTGCCGCCACCATTCTGGAGCTCAACACAAGGATTCAGCAACACTTGCAAGATAATGCAGGCAGTACCTTCACCGCCGAATCCCTGGCCGCAGCTCTAGGTGAAGAGACCGACATTGAGACCACCTACAAACTCCTCTGTAGCTTAGCTGCCAAGCCGAATTCCCCCTTCCAATCTCAGACCGCTTCCTCCTTTTTCGACACAAAGTTTCTTTACAGCAGCCATTAGCTGAGCTATCTTTCCTGAGGGCTTCAGAGTTAGCCTCCAGCTTGTCACTGGAGTCCTGCTCCCTAACTGAAACTGAAACCCAAATGAAAGGAAAGAAGCGTCATGTCTGCTTTTTCTCTAATAATTCGCATGCTCTCCCTGGCGGCTTGCGGTGTCGCCATATTCTTCTGGATTGATAAACAGAAGGTCATTGCTCAAAAGGAAGCCATCATTCAGGAAACCGAATACTTGGTAGGTTATCCCATCACGGAAAGAAAACAAAGTGATAAGGTCACTCTTCCGGCAAGTTTACGCAAAGAGCACATTGCCGACCTTCGGAAAGAACGACCGGACGATGTCAGCTTTCAAAGAATGGAAGAACTTCGCTCCCGCCTGGAAAGAATTCAAAAAAGCGACAAAAGACTTGGGCACAATGTGAAGACAATTGGTGGATATGACCCCAACAAACACCTGACACTTCGCTCACACATTGAAGCCCAAACTCAACAAATTGAGAGACTCCTTCATGTGGAAAACTCACTCCATGAAAGGAATGCAAAACTCGAGAAAGAACTGGCCACTGAGAAAACCCTGCTCGGTGAGGAAATCGTCAAAGTTGATCAGCTGGAAAAGACGGTTAAAAACCATGAAGCGGCACACACTGAACTGGAAAACAAACATGAGGAATTGAAGGTCACCTACGTTCAAATGATCGAGAAAACCGAGATAAGAATCCGACAGATCATTGAAGATTTCAAAGCTCGGCAAACCGGACTGGTTACGAAGAACAATCAACTTCAGGCCCTGGCCGATGAACGTCACCGCAAACTCCTTCTTCTTGAACAGGAGAAGCGGGATATGTTCAGAATCATCAAAGAATTACGGGAACAAGTGGCCCAAACCAAAAAGAGAACCCAACGCTGATCCCTTTCTCTCCAAACCAGAGAACCCCATTTGCAAAACCTACCATGGAGTAAGGAGCATTGCCTCCGTGTTCCGGGTAGGTTTTTTGCATGCAATCGTTCTCAACCAGACTTGGAAGCCGCACAAAGACATGCCTCCAACAGCACTCAAGGATAGCCTCGATTAGGTATGGGGTTTCAAGATTCGTAGTGAATAGAGGCTTGCATGCAAGAATCCACAAATGCCTTTACACTTCGGGAACCTTATTCTAAATTCTCCAGCCTCTTTCCCTACTGGCTGAAATACCTAACTTACATCAGGAGAGTCCCTTCATGACTGCTTTTTCAATTATTCTTCGTATCCTCACACTGGGTGCCTGCGGTGCCGCCGTTTATTTCTGGATGGATAAACAAAAAGTCATCGCACAAAAAGAAGCCATCATTCAGGAAACCGAATTTCTTGTCGGCTATCCTACACAGGAAAGAAAAAAGAATGACGAAGTCACTCAGGATCCAACGCTTCGAAAAGAAAACTTCGCCCTCATTAAAGAAGTCACCCCAGATGACGCCAGCCTCACCCGCATGGAGGAGCTTCGGAAGCAACTGGAATCCATCAAAGGCACCGACCAATTCCACCTCCATGGAGGAAAGGAATCCATCGGTGGGAGTGACCCCAATAAAAACCTGACCCTACGGGCTCACATTGAGGGATTATCTCAGGAACTGAACAACAAAATTTCCAGAATTGAAGGCCTTGAGGACGATAAAACGAAACTTGAAGAAGAGTTACAATTGCAGAAACAACTTCTCGGAGAGGAGCAAATCAAAGTTCAGGCCCGTGACGAAACCATTACGCAAAAAACGAATGAATATGACGACCTGGACAACAAGCACCAACAGCTCCAAACCACTTACTTTGATGAACAGAAAAAGCATCAACAGAAATTGGAAGACCTCCAGAAAGCTTTGGCTCAGGAAAAGCAGGCACTGACCCTTCAGGTATCGGACCTCACTGCCGAAAAAGACGACCTCAATCAGCAAATCCGCACACTTAAAATTGAAAACCAACGTTTTCTCAGGCAAATGCAACAGGGAGGTGCAGTCGCTACCGCTCAACCTCCGCAAACTCCAATTCCTGGCCAACCTCCACAAGTTCCCACAGCTTCAGACAACCCGCTGCTCCCAACGGCAGGTACCCCTACGGGACAACCTGGAACAGGCGGAGGTCTTTTTGGTGGCCCACCTCCAATCAATACTAAATTCCTTAAATTCAGCGAAAAGACCAGGCAATTGGCCTTGCTGGTATCCGACAAAGCACTGGCAAACTATCAGGGAAAGAAACTCGATTTACTGGTTCAGGGAAAACGTATTGCAGCCCTGAGTATTGTGAAATCAACCGACCAATTTACATTTTTCATCGTTCGGCAAAACCCCTCAACTCCGGAATGGCAAATTCTCACACAGCTGAAACAGGGGCATACTGTGACTATCAAAGCACAATAATCCAAAATCGTAAAAACTCCCCCAAATGAACACAAAACTTCCCCTGATTTCCCTGGTGCTGGCTTCGGCGGTTCTCTCCGGTTGCATCTCCATTCCCAAACCCACTGAAAAAACTTCGCTACAGCCCAAAACCAGACAGGAAACCTTCCAAAGTCGCAACATGGGCGTAAATCCTGCCGGTGTTGCCGAAACGATAGAAACCGCAACGCCCACGGAACAAACCACCCCGGAACCGCAAGTCCAAAAAGACGCGGCGGCACAAGAGGTCCCTTTGGAAACCCAGCCTTTAACAGAAGAGCCCAGCCCGGCACCCACACCAGCTGAACCAGAAAACCCAGTTCCTGAAACACCGGCTCCACCAGCACCCGACCAAACCCATTTACAAAATACCTCAACCCAACAGGAACTTACCGCTCAAAAGCAAATCACTGCGGATCTGGAAACCCAACTGGCAACAGAAAAAGCCAAAGCCACTGAACTCGAAAAAGTGGTAAAAGATCAGAATGCAGTAATGACCCTGCTCAATTCTGAAATCTCCCAACTCAAAGCCAACCAACAGGCTTCCAAACCCACACCTGAGCATCTCAAAACCATAGAAAAACTCCAAGCCACAGTAGAAGAACAGGAAGAAGAAATCCAAACCTCCAAAACTTTACTGGCTGCTGAAATTGAAAAAAACGCTCAAAAAGATCAGCTGGTGAAGCAGAAAAATACAGAGCTGACCGACCTCACCCAAAAACACCAGCAACTGAAAGACACCTACAATGCCAAACAGGAGGAACACCAGGAGAAACTGAATGAACTAAAGGAAGCCTCCACCAAAGAGAAACAGGCATTGGCTCAACAGGTTGAAACACTGACTTCGGAGAAAGAAAAAGCCACGAAAGATCTACAGGACGTAATCAAGGCATTGGAAACTGCGGAATCAAAATTGAAAGAACACAAGACAAAGCAATCAGAAGATCCCTTCACTCCTGCCCCTCCGGCTCCACAACCCATTCCAACCCCACCGGCTCCACCTGAAGCGAATTCCCCTCCTCCCGCTCCAACTCCTGCACCCAGTACACACCCCTTCGCTCCAGCCACGACCAAAAGCCCAACTCCCCCACCACCTGCACCTGCTCCGACACCCTCTCCCTTTAGCCCTGCTCCCCCACCTCCTCCCTCCAACAACCCCTTTGCTCCTGCCGGAACTAGCAACACCCCAACACTACCAACTGTGATTTCACCTACTGGTGGCAGCCTGCCAGCACCTCCACCACCACCGCCTCCCTCCGATAACCCATTCCAATAAAACACAGGAGGATTTGAGGCCCCTAAGCTATATTTACTAGGTTCAACGAAGAACCTTCTAATCAAGCTACAATCAATCAACCATCTCCCATGAAAAAACTCATCCTTACCGCCGCAATTATCACTGGTCTTCTCTGCACTGGTTGCCTTACCTCGGATTCTGATGATGACTCCTCGACTCCACCGGAAACCTCTTCTTCCTCTCCAACTGGAGGCAGTGCAGCCAACTAACACGCTCAACACGGTTTTTACTGCTGAGCGAAGGTATTTTCAAACCATATGAAATCAACCATTCTCAAAACACTTCTGCTACTACTCGCTGCCCTCTCCGGGTTTCTTACCACCGGATGCACCTACATGGATGATGGTCAATCCAACGTCCCCTGGGCACGTCCTGCAGAGTTTGAAAATAATCTTCCTGGGCTTGGTGGACTGAGATAACTCGGCCCGCCAGTCCCTCCTTCCTCACTATTCTTAAGAAATCCACATGCCCTGTGGACAGCTTCTACTTGTCGCTACTCCCATAGGGAATCTGGATGACCTGACTCCACGAGCCAAGGCGTCTCTGGAGTCTGCGGATTTGCTAGCCTGCGAGGACACACGAGTCACTGGCAAGCTCTTGCATCATCTTGGGCTGAGCACTCAGACCCTCTCCTATCGGGAAGAGAACGAAAAGCACCTGGCCCCACAATTGGCTGACAGAATTGCCGAAGGCGAAACCATTGCCCTGGTATCCGATGCTGGATTTCCCGCCATCAGTGACCCAGGCTTTCGGTTGGTTCGGGAATGTCGGTCACGCAATCTTCCCGTACAACCCATCCCTGGCCCTATGGCGGGCATCACCGCCCTTGCCGCGTCAGGTCTACCCACCGACAGCTTCCTGTTCATAGGGTTTCTACCTCCCAAGAAATCTGCCCGACAAAAGTTTTTTGAAACCCACAAAGAACTCCCACATACCATCATTCTCTACGAATCCCGACATCGCATCCTCAAAGCCTTGGATGACCTGATCGAAACTCTCGGCCTAGACCGCACCATCTGCGTTGCCAGAGAAATCACCAAACTACACGAAACCTTCAATTGCGGCACTGCGGCATCTGTAAGAGAAGCCGTGACCAAACAAAGCCAAAAAGGTGAATTTGTCCTCCTCATCGCAAAAGAAGGGTACAAACTATGAGGAGATCTCCCGTGCGAAGGGAACCCGCTTTCACGTTCCATTGTACAGCCAGCTCTGCAACCCTGATCAAGGTACAATCATGCAAACCGCAGCAGTCATCGACATAGGCAGCAACACCATCAAATCCCTTTGCACAAGGCTTACCTCAGAAGGTTCCATCAAAGTACTGTACCAAAAGTCACATGATGCCCGCCTGGGAGGAGAACACAAAGCAGGTCAGCCCTGGCTCACCGATAACAAAAGAGCCGGAGCCCTCTCCGCAGTTGAAGACCTCATGGAAGCCGTAAACGAATTCTCCCCGGACAAGATTGCCCTGGTTGGAACCTCCGCCATTCGGGAAGCCGCCAACCAGCAACAGTTTGCCGAGGAACTTCAACATCGCACAGGACACCAACTTCGCATTCTTTCCGAACAAGAAGAAGCCAACTACATCGGCGCAGGCATCGCACAGGACCCCGACATTCCAGACCAGGATAACTTCACTGCCTTTGATCTCGGAGGAGGCAGCCTGGAAAGAATTGTCTACCAAAACGGGGAAGTGTTGGAAGAAGCCAGCTACCCTCTCGGAGCCGTACGGTTGACCCGTTCCCTTTGCCCACAGAATGGAACCCAACCCCTCACCTCCGCTGAAATCGAATCCATTGAGGCAAAAGTTCTCAGCACACTTCCCACTGTAGAGCCCACACACACCCTCATCGGCTCCGGCGGCGCCTTTACCATCAGCCGGGCCATACTCCTCTCCCGCATTCCGGAAAACAAAGGCCTGGATGCCTACCAACTCCTCAAACAAACCACCTACCAACAGCTCTCGCTGAACACGATCCAGGAATTGGCAGAAGAAATTCAGGCACTTTCACTTTCCGAAAGAACCCAAATCCCCTTTCTTCCACCAGGCAGAGCCGACATTCTGCCAACGGCACTGCACATCATTCTGGCCATTGCCAAAAAACACCAGGCCCAAACCTGGCACCATACCCTCTACAACCTACGCTTCGGCCTCGCGGCGAGCTTGCTCCGAAGCAAGCTCCATGAAGTCTGAAAAATCCTGGGGAAGAGGAGCTTCTATCTCCAGGTCCTCGTGGTTCAGGGGGTGAGTGATGCGAAGATTGGCAGCGTGGAGCATGATCCTTGCAGGCTTCAGACCCGAGAACTTTCTCGGATTGTAGCCATAGGCGGTATCGCCGGCCAAAGGAAATCCAGCATCGCCAAAGTGAACACGAATCTGATGTGTTCTGCCCGTGTGGATAAGACACCGCACCAGAGTGAAAACATGGGTAATGCGTTCTTCGATTTCCCAATCCGTTTGAGCTTCTTTCCCGCCGGGCACAATCGCCATTTTCTGTCGATGAACCGGATGTCTGCCGATGGGCCCCGTCCATTCTCCAGTTGGAAACTTCAGCCGTCCCGCGACAATGGCCCGATACTCTTTGTGCAATGACCGATCACTGAATTGCTGAACCAACCCAAGGTAAGCCTCTTGCGTCTTCGCAACCACCATCACACCAGAGGTTTCCTTGTCCAGACGATGCACAATGCCCGGTCGCTCCACCGAGCCCACCTGGGCAATGCTGTCACCGCAATGATGTAACAAAGCATGAACCAAAGTATCCGAACCCGTTCCGCTACCAGGGTGCACAATCATTCCCGGTTCCTTATTGATAAACAGAATTTGTTCATCCTCGTAGAGAACATCCAGTGGAATCTCCGCCGCTTCCAGAGTCGACTCCTCCACTTCAGCCAGTTGATAGGACAACACTTCCCCACCAAACACCTTCTCCCTCTTCGCCAAAGGTTGACCATCTCGGGTCACCTTCTCCGCCTCAAAGGATTTTTCCAACCAGGTACGACTGACACCAGTCAAGATACCCGCAAGGATCTTGTCGGCTCTGCCCGACTGTCCTTCGGGTACTTCAAGAGATAACGGTTCCGTCCATGTTTCCATCCGCTTACCCATGTCAGACTCTCGAGGCGGAAGCAAAGGTATTCCATAGATTCTCCATTGACAGAAATTCTGCCTCAAAACAAGTTTCTGCACATGAGCAATGTGTTGAACTTTGGAGCAATCGGGGATGGACAAACAGATGATACTCAAGCCATCCAACATGCCGTCAAAATGGGAGACGGATACCTGGAATTTCCGACCGGCACTTATCGCATCACTTCCCCAATTGAAATCAAGCTACCCGAAACAAGCCCCTTCGGCATCGCAGGCACCGAAGGAACTGCCCGCATTGTCATGGAAGGCAAAGGCCCCGCCTTTCGACTCATTGGAACGCATGGAGGCACCGGAGATCCAGGCAGCCGCAAAGGCAATGTCTCCACACACCAAAGACTCCCCACCATTCGCAATATCGAAATCGCAGGAGCCCATCCCGAAGCCGATGGATTCGAATTGATCCAGACTCTGCAGTCCGTCTTCGAAGGAGTCCTTGTCACTCAATGCCGCCATGCGATTCATCTCATCGGCCGAAACCGCAATGTCCTCATCAGCCATTCCCATTTCTATTTCAACACCGGAGCCGGGATCTATCTGGATGGCGTAAATCTGCACCAAATCAACATTTCCGGAAACCACATCAGCTACAACCGCCTGGGAGGCATTCGGATTGAGCGGTCTGAAGTACGCAACCTTCAAATCACAGGCAATGACATCGAGTACAACAACCACCGGGCTCACAAAACCGAACCCGCTCCCACTGCAGAAATCTACATCGATGCCACTGCCCAGGGAGCCAGCGTCAACGAAGTCACCATCGCCTCCAACACCATCCAAGCCACCGCATCACCAGAGGGCAGCAACATCCGGATTATCGAAAAACCCGACCAATCCAGACCACCCGGCCTCTTCGCCATCTCCGGCAACATCATCGGGAGCCAGGAAAACAATGTACATCTCACCGGCTGCTACGGCATCTCCCTCAGTGGCAATTGCATCTACTCCTGCGACCACCGCAACCTCTTGATCGAAGACTCCCGACTCATCAACCTCTCCGGAAACACCTTTCGCCGACACACCCCGAGATACGGCACAGGCGTCCGTTTCGAGAAGTCCACCGACATCAGCTTCACAGGCTGCTCCATCCTCGACGAAACCGAAAAAGGCGAACCCCGAATCTCCGCCTTGCTGGAACTCTCCGAATGCGAACGAATCAACATCAACGGCAGCCAATTCATCAACGGCCTCGTCGGCATCCAAGCCGAAAACTCCAAACACCTCAACATCACCGGCAACACCTTCCACGACTCCCGGGACACCCCCATCGCCCAACACGCCATTGAAGCCAAAGGCTACAGCCAGATGAACCTCGCCACCTCCAACAACATCAGCTCCACCCACGGCAAAGCCATCCTCGGCCAATTTCAGGAAGCCAACAACCTTGTAGAGCCCAGCTAGATTTCCAAAGCAGCAAGCCCCCAGGCTTCCGCATTCAAAAGAATCTACATCGTGTTCCCGTACGTGCGAAGCACTTTGGGAATACAGCCAACCCTTCCACCACAGGACTCCCCGTGTCCCCGTACTTGCGAAGCACTTTGGTAGGAAGAGGGCCAGTGCACTATAGGACATGTCCCCGTACGTGCGAAGCACTTTGGTAGGAGGAGGGCCAATGCACGATAGTACGTAGTCCCCGCACGTGCGAAGCACTTTGGACTGCTGCAGCCTGCTGCCGCTTTCACGGGCATAGCCTGCTGTGCCCTTCCTGTCTATCGGCTAGAAAGCACTTCCCCACTCTGATTTCCCACGCTTATCCCATCTCTCATAATCAATTTCCAATACGATAGAAGCCCCCTTAAAAAGCTACGGCCTCTCGCCACAATTCTCCTGAGGCACGACCCCTCAGCTACTTTTTGACCAAAATCAACACTGGTTTGGTTAGTTATTTTTAAGAACCATACAAAACTCCAGCAAACCTGATCCGGTGCAATTGGATGGACCACGCCCTTTTCTTTCCGATCACAAAGAGATTTGGCATGGCCAATGTAAGCAAAAGAAACACTACCTTCTCTCCAAACAAGCCCCTGACACCAAGTGCCGACAGCCATCACTCGTGGATGATTAAGGACGGTATGGATTACCACGAAATACGCGAAACACCTAGGGCGGCAGAGCCGCAACCAAAGATGATTTGAGTAAAGTAGCTTCACGG
>CAYSOI010000030.1:0-19423 GCA_964432425.1 uncultured Opitutales bacterium
AAGCTCCTTATTTTTGCATTTCTGCCCTCTGTAGTTATTGGGGAAATTGACTATCTTACAGAGGTGAAACCCTTATTTGCGTCGAGGTGTTTCGATTGTCATGGTGGGCTGAAACAGAAGGCAAAGCTTCGAGTGGATACGGTGAAGTTGATGCTCCAGGGCGAAGTCATAGTTCCTGGTAAGCCGGAGGACAGTGAACTGCTTCATCGAATCGCCAGCGATGATCCGGATGAGCTCATGCCCCCCGACGGGGAAGGGGTGCCCTTCACCGCTGATGAAATCAAGACCATTCGTGGCTGGATTCAAGCCGGTGCTCCAGCTCCAAAAGATGAAGTCCCGGAAGCCGACCCGAAAGATCATTGGGCCTTTCGCTCCATCGCTCAGACGGAGATCCCCAACGTAAATGATCACAAATGGGGGCGGAATCCGATAGATGCTTTTATCCTCAGGAAACAGGAGCAAAGGGGGCTGGTTCCTCAACCCGAGGTGACCAAACTGGAGCTGATTCGTCGAATCTACCTGGACCTGATTGGTTTGCCTCCGAATCCAGAGGAGTTGGAAGCACTGCTTTCTGATTCTTCCGCCCAATGGTATGAGGCACTGGTGGAGAAGCTGTTGGAGGATCCCCGCTATGGTGAGCGTTGGGGGCGACATTGGATGGATGTCTGGAGATACAGTGATTGGTGGGGGTTGGGGAAACAAATGCGTTTCAGTCAGAAGCACATCTGGCATTGGCGGGACTGGATTGTTGAATCTCTCAATGAAGATCTTCCCTATGACGAAATGGTTCGGTTGATGCTGGCAGTCGATGAACTTCACCCGGAAGATCAGAAAAAGCTACGGGCCTCTGGCTATCTGGCCCGAAACTTCTTTCTCTTCAATCGCAATGTCTGGATGGACAACACCATTGAGCATGTTGGAAAGGGGTTTCTGGGGTTGACCACCAATTGTGCAAAATGCCACGACCATAAGTTCGACCCCATTTCTATGAATGACTATTACAGTCTGCGGGCGATCTTCGAGCCCTACCATGTGCGATTGGACATGGTTCCCGGTGAATCTGACTATGAGAAAAATGGCATTCCCCGGGCGTTCGATACCTTGCTGGATGCCCCCACTTATCTGTTCATCCGGGGCAATGAGGCGACTCCCGAAAAAAGCAAGGTCATCACCCCGAATGTTCCGGCATTTCTCTCGAAGGAGAAACTCAAGGTCGATCCAGTGAACCTTCCTCCTGTTGCATGGCAGCCAGAACGCCAACCGGGGATTTTGGAGACGTTTGTTGAGGTCGCTCAAAAGAAGCTGGAAGGGGAGCGGTCCAAAGTGGAGAAGGCCAAGGAAGATGTCGCCACTGCGGAAAAGAAATGGAAGGAGTTGAAAGATGAACCTGAACCCCAACAGGAAACGCCCATGCCAATGAAAGGGCCTCCGGACAGTCTTGTGTCGGAGAACTTCGATACCCTGGATCCATTCCTCTGGAAAACCATTGGCGGAAAATGGAAACATAAACCCGGCAAGCTGGAGCAACTCATGGATGGAGCCCAGCGTTCCCGTTTAAGATACCTGGAAGAGGTCCCGCAGGATTTTGATGCAACTTTCCACTTTCAGATCAAAGGCGGTAGTAATTATCGAAGTGTCGGCATCGCCTTTGATGTGCCTTCGGAAAAGCCTGACACCATTACCGAGCAGTTGGTCTACATCAGTGTTGGAGGTTCAAAAGTTCAGGCCGCCTACAAGAAAGCAGGGAAATGGAGTTACCCGCGGGGCGAGGCGGTACATTCCATGAAAATCAAGGAAAGTATGGACTATCGACTGCGAGTGCAGGTACGTGGCACATTACTGAATGTGGCCCTCAATGGTAAACCGGTTCTGGCCTGGCGGACGCCGCTTGCCAGAACCAAAGGAACCATTGAATTGATCACTTTTGATGCGTTGGCTGAGCTTCTGGGATTTCAACTTTCCAAACTCGATCCTCAAACCACTTTAGTGGAATCCAACTCTCCTTCCAAGGAGCAGCCAACCTCCAGGGAGGAGGCAAAACTGGCCTTAACCAAGGCTCGCCACCAATTGGAGTTGGCTCAACAAAATCTTCTCATTGCGAATACGGAATGGATGAGTGTTCGGTTTCGGGCGAAAGCTTGGAAAGAGGCATGGGCCGGGAAGGAAAACTCTGCGTTCAGGAAACACGCCATCAAGTCGGAAAGAAAGTTGGCTGTGGCGAAAGCTCAGTCCACGTTGTTACAAGCTGAGCACAAGTTGGCTCTTGGAGCTGGCAACAAGAAGGAGGAACTCGAAGCCGAAGTAAAGAAAGCTGCGGATGCCCTTAAAAAGGCAGAAGAAAAAGTGGCTCTTGAAATCAAGGAGACCGATACCTTTGCCAAGTTCTCGGGAGCCAAATGGACTCCGACCCGTTTCAAGTTTTCCGGTAAGGATGATAAATCCGTTGATTTCAAGAAGCAAAGTAGCGGCCGCCGGACAGCTTTGGCGAATTGGATTACAGACAAACAGAACCCCCTTGCGGCCAGGGTTGCTGTGAATCATATTTGGTTGCGACATATTGGGCAACCGTTGGTGCCAACTGTATTTGATTTTGGGCGTAAAGGCACCCCTCCTAGGCATCCGGAACTCCTTGACTGGTTGGCCATGGAGTTCATGGAAAAGGGTTGGAGCATGAAGCACTTGCACAAGTTGATTGTGACTTCATCCACTTACCGAATGGGGTCTTCTTTAGCGGGTGCTGAAAAAAGTCTCAAAATAGACCCGGATAACGAACACCTTTGGCATCGCCCGGCCATTCGTTTGGAATCCCAGGTGGTTCGTGACTCCATCTTGTCCTTGGCTGGAGACCTGGACCTGACCATGGGGGGCCCCTCAATTCCAATGAATCAACAGGCCAATTCCAAACGCCGCAGCCTCTATTTCTTTCACTCCAACAATGAACGAAACCTTTTTCTCATGATGTTTGACGAAGCCAGGGTAAAGGAGTGCTACCGTCGTGAGCAAAGCATCATCCCACAGCAAGCCCTGGCACTTACCAACAGCAAGCTCGTCCTCGAAGCGGCTCCCAAAATTGCCAAGAAGTTGGATCGTGAAACGGATCAGGATTTTATCAAACTAGCCTTTCTCAGCCTCCTTGGGATTGAGGCCAGGGAAGCGGAGTTACAAGCCAGTCTGAAAGCTCTTGAGGACTGGAGGAAGCTTCCGAAAGCAACCCCAAAAACAGCCCGCAATCATTTCGTTTGGGCTCTCCTTAACCATAATGATTTCGTAACCCTCCGATGAACGATTTTCAACAACTCTCCCGTCGATCTTTTCTCTCCAGTACCGGACTCGGGTTTGGGAGTCTGGCACTGGGGGCCATGTTGCACAAGGATGGTTATGGGTCCACTGGACATCCATGGGCACCTCCTACTGGCAAACCCCATTTTCAGACCAAAGCCAAAAGTGTGATCTGGCTCTTCATGAACGGAGGAGTCAGCCACATGGAAAGCTTCGACCCCAAGCCCATGCTGAACAAATACAGCGGTAAAACCATTGCCGAAACTCCCTTCGCAGATGCCCAGGACCCTGAGAAGTTGAAAATCGAAAGACTGGTTGTGCCTGACGGCAACGGCAATCAACGCAACAAACTTTATCCCCTGCAAATTGGTTTCAACAAGCACGGGCAAAGCGGCATTGAAGTCAGTGACTGGTTTCCAAATATCGCCAAACATGTCGATAAGCTCTCCATCGTACGCTCCATGTGGACGACCGACAGCAATCATGGTGCCCAGGGACAATTCCACACCGGCCGACACATGAATGATGGCCAGTATCCCACTCTCGGTGCATGGGTGCATTACGGATTGGGAAGCTTGAATGACAATTTGCCGCAGTTTATCTCCGTAGGCACACGGCCTTATTGGAACAGTCGTGATGGAGTGTACCTCGGTCCCAAGCACGATGCCGTCCCTCTTCGCATCGATCCCAACAATCCTCTCGATTTCAGCAAGCCGCAGGGTTCACTCTCATTCGATGCGAGGAAACGAGGCTTTGATCTGGTGAGAGAATTGAATCAACTCCGTAGCGACTCCTACCCCAATGATTCTTCATTGGAAGCCCGGATCGATTCCTACGAACTGGCCTTCCGGATGCAAACCGCAGTACCCGATGTGGTCGATTTTTCCAAAGAAAGCGAAGAAACTCAGAAGTTGTACGGACTGGATAAATCGGAAACCAAATCCTTTGGCCGAACACTACTGGCCGCACGCCGATTTGTGGAACGTGGGGTTCGGTTTATCCAGATCCAACATGGCGGCGGCGGGGCGGGCGCCTGGGATGCTCACGGCGGCCTCAAAAAGAACCATACCAAAAACTCCATGGCCGTGGACAAGCCCATCGCCGGTCTTCTGGAAGACCTCGAACGCACCGGACTGCTCGAAGAAACCCTCGTTGTCTTCGCTACCGAATTTGGCCGAACTCCCGGTTCCCAAGGTTCCGATGGCCGGGATCACCATATTTTCGGCTTCTCCGTCTGGATGGCCGGAGCTGGATTGAAACGCGGAGTGGTTCACGGTGCCACTGACGAAATTGGTTTCCATGCCATCGAAGATCGCCACTACGTGACCGACATCCACGCTACCATTCTGCAACAACTCGGCCTGGACTCCCGCAAGCTGGAATTACCAGACCGAAAACGCCTCGACATTGACCACGGCAAGCCCATTGCCGACATCATTGCCTGAGGGCCATGTTGTTCATCGCCAAATAGTGTTTGCTGCTGGGGTTACGAATGGTCTGAAGCCCTGACATTCCGTGTTCCATACCAGGTTACAAGGAGCACCATCTCCGCTTTGGCTCTGTTCGGCCCGTTTTTGTGGAAAAGAGTATTACTCCAGTCCGGCCATATATTCGTCCCGGAGGGCTTGGAGGCGTTTGACGGTTTCCGGGTAATCTTCGGCCACGTTTTTCATTTCGGAAATGTCTTTTTCGAGATTGGCGAGGAAGAGTTTGTCGTTTTTGCCAATGGGAGCCTTCTTGGAGTTGTCTTTTGGGTTGCCGAGAAGTTTCCAGGCTCCTTCGCGGACGACCCACTGGTTGCCCAGTTGCCAGTAAAAACTTTTGTGGGGGCTGGGTTCATCTTTGGATTTGAGTACTCGGGAGAGGCTTTGCCCGTCGATTCGGCGATCCTTTGGGAGGGGAACATCGCACAGGTCTGCAATGGTGGGCAACCAGTCACAACCGGTGGCCATTTGGTCGCGGACTTCGCCTTTGGTAATGCCATCCGGCCAGGAGACTATGGAGGGGACCCGGATTCCCCCTTCGAAAAGGCAACCTTTGGCTCCGCGGTAGGGGCCCGCATTTCCACCACCGCCGAATGTACGGGTTTCGGTCGAGTGTCCATGGTCAGACTGCAGAATGATGATGGTGTTGTTGCGGAGTTCCTGCTTTTCGAGGTGAGTGACGACATCGCCAATAATTTCATCCATGGTCGACATGAAGGCGGCATACTTGTCTCTGGGATGGGGCAGGTTTTTGTAGTGTTGCCGCCATTTTTCAGTGCCTTGAAGCGGGTAGTGCGGCCAGTTGATGGCCCAGTAGAGAAAGAAGGGCTTCTTTGACTCTTTGGAGCGGTCAATAAAGGACTTGGCTTCACGGACCATGGAATCCCCAAAAAACACACCATCTTCCCAGATTTCTTTCCCATCTCTCCACAGGTCGTGCAAATTGGGTGGCACCCAGTAAAAGAAATGGGAGTAGTTATCGATACATCCGCCCATGTGCCCGTAACTCGAATCAAACCCCTGGCCATTGGGCATGGTTTCCGGAGTGTAGCCAAGGTGCCATTTGCCGACATGACCTGTTGTGTAGCCCGCAGCTTTCAACATTTCGGCGATGGTCACTTCTTCGGTGGGTAGGCCAGCGTTGCCTTTGTGTGAGGATACGTTGCCAGGAACTCCAGCTCGTTGAGGAAAACGACCCGTCAGCATGCCCGCCCTGGATGCGGAACAAATCGCCGAAGGGGAGTACATTTGGGTGAAGCGAATCCCGGTTGCTGCCAGCTTGTCGAATGCCGGTGTTACGAGATCTTTGGACCCGTAACAATTGGCATCTACAGAGCCCTGGTCATCGGTGTAAATGATGATAACATTCGGGCGTTGTTTTTCAGGTGCGGTTTCCTGGGCAAAAGAGTAGCCGCAAAGGGTAAGGAACAAGGTGATAAGACTGGCAGGTCGAAAAGTCATTTTAGAATCAAAATTATCAGTAGGTAGTTTGGTGACTAAAGTACAGGTTGAACTTGGGGGATCTTCAAATTCTTTGGAAGATCCTCATCCTCCCACAATAAAGGATAGTAGGTCCCCGCCATATTCTCCCCTTTGGGTATTTTTGGATAGTTGTCCGAGCCTGGTTGGGTCTCCGGGGCAATCTCCATATTTGAAATCACTCCATCTGCAAAAACATTGATGAGGGTAGCACGGCGGGATTTTGCAGATCGGTTTTCATAGGAACCATGCATCATTAACGGGTGGTGAAATGTGGCGTATCCGGCTTTGAGTTCAACCGGGACTTTCTTTTCAAAATCCTTGATTTGCTCTTCATTCAGATGGTTTCGAACGGCGTCCATATCTCCGGCGAGATCCAGGCGTTCCACCAAGCCCCATTTGTGGCTTTCCGGTACGTAGTACATGCAACCGTTCTCTGTGGTGGCATCATCCAGAGCAATCCAGCAAGTCAGGTGAGCCATGGGAGAGGTCCAGGTCCAGTAGGAGAAATCCTGGTGCCAGGAAACGACACTGCCATGATGGGCCGGCTTGCAAAAGAGTTGGTCATGAAAAAGGCGAAAGCCGGAGCCCAGAAGCTGGTAGGCCGCCATTCGGAAGCCTGGAGCCCAGAGCAGGTCATGGTAGGCCGGGCGAACTCTCCATGCACCCAGAGCATGAAATAGCGTGGTTTCAGGATTCAGGGATTCATTGGTATGATATTCATAAAAGAATTCCCGTCCGGAATGTTCCGGGTTTACCATCTCTTCGAGTTCGGAACGCAGGACTTCCAACTGTGCATCCTTCAAAATCCGAATGCCGGAAACATATCCTTTTTCCTGGAATTGATCGACCTGTTCCCTGGATAGGATGTAGGGCTCCCAATCTTCCTGAGTTTCGGGGTACTCAAAAAGGTCGCTGATTGGTTCAGCATGCAGCCCGTAATCCACCACCATTGAAGTTCCTACTGATGGGGTTTGATCCAGGCTTTCGGAAATTGTCCCGGCATGGATTTGTCCGGGTGTCGATTGGGGAAGGTCGGACCACGGTCCGGAGCCAGGCGCAGGTTCAATCCCCGGCTTTCCTTGAGCAGGCCAAACAAATGCTTTGTCAGTTCGGAAACGCGTTCCTGATGGCAAGGTTCAAGAAAGAGGTTTGTGGTTTCGTGAGGGTCTTCCTGGAGGTCGTACAATTCATTGACATCCCAGAGCCCATGATAGCGGATGTATTTGTAGCGTTCTCCGCGAAGAGCATGGATGGTGGGTGTGTGCGGGTAGTTTCTTTCCCAGAAGTATTCATAGAGCACATAGTCTCGCCAGGGAATGTCCTTGCCCAGGGCCAGTTGATAAAAACTGCGGCCATCCATGTGGCCCGGAGTTTGGATTCCGGCGGCTTCCAGAATGGTTGGGCCAATGTCGATATTGGCGACGACCTTGTTGACGGTGGAGCCTGCAGGAATGGCGTCCGGGCAATGCAAAAGAAGTGGAATTCGCATGGAGGCTTCGTAGGCAGTGCGTTTATCAATCAAGCCCTGTTCTCCAAATTGGAAGCCATTGTCGCCGAGATAGACGATGAGGGTTTCATCCAGTTCACCACGTTCCTTGAGCTTATCCATGATCCGCCCCAGACCTTCGTCCACCGCCAGCAGGGTTTCACAGTACCGAATGTAGTAATTTTCGAGATCGAAATCAGGCAGATTGTAGGCGAAATCCACACCGTGGCGACTGTTGCGTTGATCCTTCAGCCAACGGGGCTTGTTCAGGTAATTTTCCGGGGTATTGGCAAAGGTAGGAGGGCGGGGGAGCTTTTTGTTTTTATACGTGCCCAAGTGCCTGTCCGCTGCGACAAAGTCTGCATGCACCGCCTTGTGGGAAACATACATGAAGAATGGTTTCTTGCCTTCATGCTTCCGATTATCCAGCCACTCCAGAGAGTAGTCGGTCAATTCATCCGTGATGTAACCTTTTTGCGGGACCCGTTTTCCATTGATATTGAACCCGTCGTAGCTGTTTTGTGGGACTTTTCGGGTCGTGCCTTTGCCATCTGCCCAGTAGGTGCCCTGACCTTTGAAACTCAACCAGTAGTCGAAACCAGGTTGACGGTGATCAATGTCGCCGCCCATGTGCCATTTTCCGATAAATGCGGTTTCATAGCCACTGGCCTGAAGGTATTCCGGGAAATAGATAAGGTCGTCAGGCAGAGGGTTATAGTTGTCGACCACGTTGTGATTGTGAGCGTAGAGCCCGGTCAGAATCGAAGCCCGACTTGGAGAACAAAGGGACGTAGTCACAAAAGCATTCGGGAAGTAGGCTCCCCCTTTGGCCATACGGTCCATGTTGGGCGTCTCCAGAAAAGGATGCCCCAGAAATCCCATCGCATCGTACCTCTGATCATCCACCAGAACCACCACCACATTTCTTGGTTTGGCTCCAGGAATCTTGGTGAACTCACGACCACCCAAACCCGAAACCAAAAAAGTAAACGCCAAAAACAACGTCCCCCAAGTCCGTGTCCGTCTGTGTGTCCGTGCCAGTCCGTGCCAGTCCATGTCAGTCCGTGTCTCCATCTCCCTCTCCTTACTTCGCCAAGACTTGCATGACGCCTCTCATTAAAATGCCGTGACCTGGGAAAGTGCAGACGTACTGGTAATCTCCAGGTTCAGGTGCAGTAAATTCCAGTACTTCCTCGGCCCCGTGCTTAAGCATGGACGTTCCCCAAAGAATATTATCCGATTCAGGACGGTAACCCTTGGCCAAACCCTCCGCACCCATCAGAAGAGCCTTCATCATCACATCGTCCGCAGTCCCAGGTTTGACGATGAGGAGGTTATGATCGGGGATGTCGTTATTGCGAAAAGTAAGGGTGACCTTCTGGCCCTGACGGACGGTGAATTTCTTGGTGTCGTAGAGCAGCTTTTCCTTGATGCAGGCGATGGTGATGTTCGCAGAATCGCCCTCCGGTGCTCCGGCTTCTTTAAACCCTGCTCCAGCCACTTGCATGTCCAGAGAGTAGAAGCCTGTGCGGGCGGTTACATATAGCGTCTTACCATTTTTCCCACCAAAACAGATATTGGCCGGTCTCTCGGGAAATGGAATGTCTCCAATCTTTTTGCCCTGCGGATTGAATACCTGAACGGTGCCCCATGTCACATAGAGGTTGCCCTGGTTGTCCAGGGTCATGCCGT
This sequence comes from uncultured Opitutales bacterium, assembly GCA_964432425.1. Classification (GTDB taxonomy): domain Bacteria; phylum Verrucomicrobiota; class Verrucomicrobiia; order Opitutales; family JABJCN01; genus JAYPDO01. The sequence continues at coordinate 9,424 of CAYSOI010000030.1, forward strand.
CGGATCCCACTTCGGCAAAGAGTTTTTTGTCGGTCAGGGTACCTTCGTCGATGCTTTCGATGGTGTATTGCCAGGTCTTCTTTGCTCCGGGGTCGGCAACGTAGAGAGTTTTGCCGTCCGGAGTTCCGAGAACTCCATTGGGCGTATCCAAATCATCGGCCACCCGGTACACGGAGTCGTGGTAGGGCGTGATGAAATACAGATGCTTACCATCTTGCGACAGGGTTTTGTTCCCATAGTTGGGATCGGTGAAATAGATGCCGCCTTCGGGATGAATCCACAGGTCGTTAGGCTTATTAAAAGGTTTGCCGTCATACTGGTCGGCAAGCGGTTCCTTTTCTGAACCATCATCGGGGTAGAGAGCCACTACCTTCTTTTCGTTTCCTTTACAGACGTAGAGGTCACCTTCCTTGGAAAAATACAGCCCATTGGCCCCTCCGGAACCTTCGAGAAAGGTGGAGATTTCCTTCTTCTCGACATCCCATTTGTGAATCCGGTTGTTGGGGATGTCGGTAAAAAAGATGTTTCCATTCTCGTCGACGGCAGGGCCTTCGGTGAATTTGAAGCCACCGGCCAGTTTCACGGGTTTGGCTCCTGGGGCGACGAGGTCGGAATTATCGGCATGAACCTGTAGACTTGCCAATGCGATTGCAAGAATAGGGAGAGAGGCTTTCATTTTGTACAAGGTTGGAGGGTAAGAGAAGGAGGGCGGATTTGCAGGTCCGCCCTCCTTTTTCAGAGTTTCTGTAAAACGGGGTTACTTTGCTTCTTCGAGCGTTTTGACGGTCAATGCGGCGATTTTTGCCTGCTCCACCGGAGACTCCAGGACTTTCGCCAAGAGCTTCTCATCGACACGATTGTGCTGCTGTTGAAGCCAAAGACCTTCCAGGATGTGGTGGGCGTGGTCCGGATTGGAATGATCCCATTTTTTCAACCACTTGTTGAGGGCTGCCATGACATCATCTGAATTTCGTTCACTCAGTTCAATACGGGCACGATGGCGGATGATGTTGGTCTTGTTGGTCAGTTTGTCCAGAAGGGTGGGGATATTTTCACCATCAATATCCACATGCTCCATTAAAGGACGATCCTTAGCGGTAATGCGATAAACTCGACCATGCTTTTTGTCGCGATTTGGGTCACGAACATTGTGCTGCATGTGACCAACAATGACATTCTGCCAGTCGGAGACATAGAGTGCACCATCATCACCAACTTCAACGTCGGTAGGACGGAAGTTACGATCTTTGGGGGATTCGATCAGGTTGTGAGTTTCGGTTCCCCACATGTCTCCTGATTTTCCATCTTCCTTTGCGGCCAGGGTGTACTGCTTGATACCCAGGAAACCGATGGAGTTACAGATCAGGAAGTTGCCCTGGTTTTCTTCAGGGAAGTGAGCACTGGAGAGAACACTGCTGGAAGGGACCGGGCGAACTGTCTTCTTGAGGAGAGGCTGCATTCTAAACCCGCCTTTTCCGTCAGGTCGAACTTGGTATGCACGGCCACCAGTGCCGTCAGTTGCGTAGTGATTTCCCCAATAGTCAAAGCTGATTCCGTGAGGATTGGGGCTGTTTCCAGCGTGTAATGCGTAAGCTCCGGTGCGTGGATTGAAGCGGTACATCGCACTGTTTCCGTGCTTTTGTGGTGCTTTCCATGGAGTTTCCACATTGGAGACGTGGAAGACGCCACGTTGGTAGTAAATGTGGCCGTCAGGTCCATAGATCAGGTTGTTGGCAGCGTGGTGAGTGTCTGCGGAGTCAAGACCATGAAACAGGCGGATGCGAACATCAGCAACATCGTCACCGTCGGTATCTTTCAGATAAATGATATCCGGTGCCGAAATCACAATCACTCCTCCATTCCAGAATTCGAAGCCTGTAGGGTTGTGAACTTTTGCGAAGGTGATGGCTTTGTCTGCCACACCATCACGGTTTTCGTCTGGAAGAATGATCAGGGCGTCGTTCATTTCCTTGAGTGGTTCCCATTTGGGATAAGTTGGCCAGGCGGCAACCCAGAGACGCCCCTTTGTGTCCACAGCCATTTGTACTGGATTGGCAATTTCCGGGAACATTTCCTCGGATGCGAAAACGTTCGCTTCCATTCCGGGTGCCAGCTTGAACTGAGCCAGCGTTTCCTCAGACTTCATGTATTTTACGGAGCCTTCTTTCTGGGCATTGCTGCTGCGGGACTTACCACCAACATTTGAGACAACAGGGATCGGGGCAGGCACATTGGAATCATCGGCCTTGATCGTTTTTCCTTTGGCTGCTGCCCAGATGACTTTGTCACGGTTGGCAGTCATCACATCAATCATGGAGAGTTCATGCCAGAGAACGTCTTTGTTGGTTTGATTTTCTACAAAACGAAGCCCTGCACGGCCACCCCAAACATCATTTCCATCTGTTGCACGATAGCGGTTGAACCAGTGCCAGTTCTTGTCCAGAACCGCTTCACGGATTGCATCGATCTTGTTGTCATTCTTGGGGGCGTCTTCACCAAAGAGTTCTTTAAAGATCACTCTGGCCAGAGCCATGTTGCCCCAATCCTTAAGGAAGATGCCGTTATGGGTGAGCTTCTTCTTTTGGCCAAGGTGGGATTGAATGCCTTCGTAAAGGTTTACAAATTCAAGCTTCTTGTCTTTTGCAACTTCAGCCATGGCAGTGGAGTAGGCTTGAAGGGATTTATTGCGTTCTTTCCCGTCCGGAAAATTAGGGTCATCCAAGTCTTCAACTGGAATTGGGCTGAAGAGGACGATGCGTGGTGCGGATTTACCATTGTACTTTTTGCCATTGGTTTCATCGATCCATTTGTAAAGGGCTTCCTTGAATTTATCAGGGCTGTTGTCCCAAGCCTCATTGGCTCCCCAGAAGGCAAAAATGGTGTCTGCGTTGGTGATCTCCAAGTAGGTGTGCGGATCAATGAATCCTCGGTTACGAGGGCGATTGTCTACTTTGTCTCCGCTGAATCCATTGTTGCGGATGGAGATTTCCATATCAGGGTAAGCGGCTTGGATGTAGGTTTCCAGCCAGCCATGATGCTGCATGCGTTCAGCGAGAGTACCGCCCAGGAGGGTGATGTTTTCACCTTTTTCGAGTTCGTGTGCTGAACTGAGTTGCGGAAGTGCCGCTAGGGGGAGGAGAAGCCATTTGGCTGCTTTTGATAGGGTCATGATTGTCCTGTGGTATGGTGGGTTAAATGTTTATTGGTTAAGAGTTACTTGGTAACGATCCAGATGTTACGAAATTGAAGTGGGTTGCCGTGACCCTGGAGTTTGATTTGGCCTGGTGTGCCTTCGGCCTCTTTGCGGGCTCCGCCGGTCTTGCCATTGATTTCCAGGTCATCGTGAATGACGATTCCGTTATGGCGAAGAGTCATTCGGGCATTGGCTGTTTTCTTTCCTGAAGCATCGGCTTTGGCGTTGGTGAAATCGACGTCGTAGGTTTGCCATTGGAGGGGAGGGAAACACATGTTGACCAGGGAGTTGGCCTTTTTGTAGACGCCGCCACATTCGTTATCGAGACCTTCCAGGCCGAAGGAATCCAGGATTTGCACTTCATACATGCCGACCTGATAAAAGCCGGAGTTGCCGCGTCCCTGACCACGGGCATCCGGACGATAGGGGAGCATGAACTCCATGTGCATGATGTAGTCGCTGAATTTTTCTGCGGTGCGGATGTCCCGTCCATCCGTGTTGAGGAGTTTGGTCTTTTCATCCAACCGGCCTCCCTGGAAGGCATCTTTGTTGCTGCCGTCAAAGAGGACTTTGGCACCTTTGGGCGGTTTGGCTCCCAAAGTCGGGCTTTTACGAAGAACTCGTTTCAGCGTAAACTTTTGTTTGCCATCCGTCATCCCGGTAAAGGCTTCTCCGGAAATGCTGCCATTAAAAATCTTGTGGCCTTGGGGAGGGTTCTTGCGGGTGGCTGAAAACTTTGCCGGGCTTTCCTGCAGGTAGCCTTTGCCCTTTCCATCGGTCCCTTTGAACACGACCTTTCCGTCTGTTTGTTTTCCATCCAGAAGAATCTTGTTTTCACCATCCCAACCGGCTCCCGGAAGTCCACCTGGATAGAATACGGCATGGTAGGCATCCTGACCTAGAGCGATGACATGGGCTCCGTAGGGTTGGGATTCTTCAGTTTTGCCTTGGTATTCGCCCTGAATTTTGACGCTGGAGGGGATCGTCTCGGCATCCAGGCTGGTCCAGACGGGAGTTTTCTTTTTGGCGGCGGTTAAGTTTAAAGCAAGGATGGGAAGTAAGAGGAGGGGAAGGCAGTTTTTTTGAATCATAATTATTCGATTTTGGTGTTGGTAAAGTGACTATTCCTTATGCAATAGCACGTATGAGCCAGAAGGGGACTTACTTTGCAGGATTTTCTAACCAGACCACATTGTTGCTGCCTTGGCCGGCAATGAGCAGGTCGAGATCCTGGTCTGCATCCATATCGATGGCACGAATGTCGTAGGCCGCTTGGTTCTCGGCAACGATGTGTGTCTTGAAATTGCCCTTACCATCATTCTCAAACCATGCCGCAATCTTGCTTTCGTAAGCGCAGGTTGCGGCATCGATGTCCCCATCTCCATCCATATCGATTACTTGCAGGCAGTGTGGGCTTTTGAGCTCGGGATTGATGGTGTGGGTTTTCCAGGATGGGTTTTCGAACCAGATCAAGCCGGTGCCGTGCCCTCGGGACGCGACGATATCGGTCTTTCCATCACCATTGACATCTGCAGGCTGAATGTTGGTGGCTCCAGGATGCACTCCCGGAAGTTGGTGGCGGGTAAAGGGTTGGGTCGGGTCGCAGGGAGCTTCGTACCAGGCAAACCATTCGCCTTTGCCAAACTTGGATTCATCAAATCCACCTTTCGCAGCCAGAGTGATGTCGGCTCGGCCATCGTTGTTCACATCACCTATCCCAAGATAGTGGCTGAGTCCCGGAGCATCTTTGTCGGCAAAAATGTGCAGCGGCCATTCCTTGTCTGACTTTGGATTTTTGGGGATTTCCAGCCAGCCTCCGGAATTCGGGTGAATGTGGTCCGGTTGTCCACTGTTGGCGAGGAGGTCGGGTTTGCCGTCATTGTTGACGTCTCCCAACAGTAACCCGTGAATGCCATTGAGTTTGGTGCAGGCAACCCGAAGTGGCCATTTCTCAGTGGTGGCCTTGCAGCCTCCAGGATTCTCCATCCAGACGATCAGTCCCGGACGGTATCGTGTCCCAATGTAGTCCAGATCACCATCACCATCCACATCGGTCACTTCAGAGTGAATGAAGTTGTGCCCCACAGTCGCATCCAGAATGGTTTCTTTCCAATCCGGGGCTGTAAAAAGACGGGTTTTTTGGCCCGAATTACTGATCACATCCAGATCTCCATCTCCATCAAAATCTGCCGCTATGGCCGTGTTGGTTCGAAGTCCTTCATGAATGATGTGTTTTTTCCAGCTTTTTGCCTCAATGGAAGAGAAGGTAAAAAATAGGATTAATGAGGTGGAGCATAGGGTCTTTTTATTCATGGAGAATCCTGAGGTTAATCTTGGCAAAAGTTCCCGATAAAAGGTTGCTGTCCTTGCATCAGTCTTGAAACTTTTCAGCCTTAGAAATGCAACTCCTCCCAACAAGGCAAGATCGTTTAGAAAATTTCCTGGGTCTACTCCTGTTGGAGGCATTTCAATATTGACTTCATGGCAATGATTAAGAGAAGTGATAGGGTATTCGTTCGACGACTTATTCCCTATTAGTGATAAATCCTTTCACAGAAGCCCGTTTTCTCCCTTTCTCTCACTCATTGGCTTCGAGTGGGAGTGTTTGTGTTTGAGGTGCTCTAATGATGGATACAATCGAGAGAGCCAGCGGCATCCAAATGTTGCCAAAGTCCTTGTTTGAAACGATCTTCAATCAATCCACGTCGCCTTGTCATGTAGAATCTCAGTCTGGGGAAATTTTATTAATCAATGAAGCCCTGGCAACCGCATTGGGAGTATCGACCTCACAAGCGACCGGAATGCTGGTAGAGGAGTTATGGAAGGATTCTGAACTTCTGCAAAAACGAAGAAATGCAATCAGTGCTTCCTCAAAGTTAAAACAGCCTGTTGCGGTTGGTGAAGAGCACTTTGTGACGGTAAATGGCGATGCCCTCTGGCTGATGACCAAAGTCATTCCAGTAGATTGGCCGGGGAGTGAAGATCCTGCATTTATAATTTCCTCGGAAGATATCACATTGTCCAAGCAGTTGGATGAAGCTCACAAAAATTTTGACAAGAAGGTCAAGGAACGGACTTCTGAATTGCTTGAGAGTCAGGATAAATTAGTCCGCCAGGAACGACTTTCCGTGTTGGGGAGGATTGCAGGAAACATTGCTCATGAGATACGTAACCCCCTCAGTGCGATTCACCAATCCCTGTTTCTTCTTCACTTGGAGCTGGATGAAGAGGGGTTAACTTCCCGGATGCCGATTGTTCAGGAACAATTGGAGATCATTGAGAATGAACTCAATCTATCCAACGGAGTGATCACCCGCATGCTGGAGTCCACCCGTGTTCGTAAAAAGATTATGAGCCGTGTCGACTTGGGTGAGGCGATTCAACAGGCAGAAGACCAGATTTGGGTTGGTAAAGAAGGGAAACTGCTGATTGATATTGAGCCAGAGCCTTTTTACCTGTGGGGAGACCCTGTCAATTTCCGCCAAGTCTTTGCGAACCTCCTCGATAACTGCAAAACTGCAATCATGGGAGTTTCGAATCCTGAAGTCCTGATTCGGGCAAGGTACAATTTTGATAAAACTCAAGGTATCATTGAAATCCAAGATAATGGCTGTGGAATCCCCGAAGACATCCAGGAGATGGTCTGGGAAGCCCTGTTTACTACCTCGGAAACCGGAACGGGACTCGGGCTTTGCATTTGTCAGGAAATCATCGAAGAAAAGTATGGCGGAGAAATGACCTTCTCCACAGAGGTGGGCAAGGGGACTACTTTCAAAATGGTCTTGCCGGTTGATGAACAAGCTTTTCAGGAAGAGGATAATCACATTGATGATTGATCATCTACAACGCATTTGGCTATCTCTCCTTGTCGCCTTATTCTCAGGCCTTTCTTCCGCACAGGCATCCATACCGGGTTATCCCAAGGAGGTTGTTGAAACTGAATACCTTTCCTCCATCGATAAAACAAAGCAAGCGGCTCTGTTTTATGCCCCTGAAATTGCCAAGCCTGTGCCTCTGCTTGTCGCTCTCCATACGTGGTCCAGCGGATACAAACAAGCTGGTGGAGAAGCCAATTATGCCAAATGGTGCATTGAGGCCGGATGGTGTTTCATCCATCCCAACTTTCGGGGGCCGAACTACACGAATCAAGCCATGGGCTCGGATTTTGTCGTGCAGGACATCCTGAGTTCCATTGACCATGCTAAGCAACAAGCACAAATTGATGAATCGAGAATCTACTGCATTGGCGTGTCCGGGGGAGGTCATGCATCCTTGCTCATGGCAGGTCGGGCTCCAGAGATTTGGGCGGGAGTTTCCGCATGGTGCGGCATTTCCGATATCGAGAAGTGGCATGCCCAATGCAAGGGGACACGGTTTGGCCGCTACGCCAATCACATTGAAAAAGCATTGGGAGCGGCTCCAAACTCCAGCAAAGAAGCCCTTGCGGATGCCAGGCATCGCTCTCCTGTGACATGGTTGGCCAATGCCCGGAATGTGACGCTAGATATCAACCATGGGATCCATGATGGACGTTCAGGCAGTGTGCCCTTTACGCATTCGCTCCATGCATGGAATGCAGTCGTGCCTGGCTCACAGCAAATGGAAGTCAACAAAGTGCAAGCCTTTTACAAGAGCCAGAAACCTCCTTCACCTGAGCCTGCACCGGATGCTCTCTACGGAAAGAAACAACCCCGTTTTCGGAAAACCTGCCAAAACACCCGCATCACCATCTTTGAAGGCGGCCATGAGATCCTCCATCATGCTGCATTGAACTGGTTGGCCGCTCAAAGAAAAGGGGAGCCTGCAGTATGGGAGATCAAAACCCCAGAGGATTACCTCAAGGGGGATGCCAACTCCGAGAGTGGCAAATAGCCGCCGGGATTAAAGGTCAATCGGAGTCGATGTCAGTTGTTGTACTCCAGATGGCGTGACTAAGTAGTTTTCCTCAATCCGCATACCCGCACGAAGCCGGTCATTGTACAGTCCGGGCTCGACCGTGAAGACATCGCCTTCCGCAAACTCATCCCCCCAGCTAGGATTCAAATGCGGGGCTTCATGAGGGAATAATCCGATCCCATGACCTAAATGATGGAAAAACGAATCCTTTTCGTAGGAGTCGAGGATCGCCTTGGATTCTGCAAAAATATCCCGGCACTTTACACCGGGTTTTACGTTCTCGGTAATGAGGGTAAACACCTTTGCAATGGTAGCATGTGCAGCCAACTGCTCCTCGGATGGATTGCCATCCACGGCGAAAGTACGGCAATTGTCTGCATGATAACCACGATAGGCAGGCCCAAGGTCCAGGATCATCAATTCCCCTGCCTGGGCGGCTCGGTTCCGAGGGGGGCCGCCAGGTTCATTGCTGCGGTAATCATTGCCCAGGTGCGTCAACGGTTCCCCAGCCACATGGACTGCCGCCGCTTGCAATTCATTAAAAACATCCAGTTCAACCACTCCGGGCTCAATGATCTCTCGTGCCCGTTTGTACATTGCAGCCGTGCAGGCTGTGGCTCGTTCAATCATCTTTAATTCATCCGGGTACTTGAAGCGGCGCAGTTTCAGGATCGCCTCATCTATATCCACCGCATTTCCCGATGCTTTTTGCACGAGGTGCGGTCCGCAGGCGGAAAACTCCACTGCTGTCGTTCCAGGCAGTGAACCGACTTTCTCGGCGATTGCTCCAATCTGGTCCTGCCGCATCGTAAATAGCCATTGAGCTTCAAACGGCACCACCTGGTCCGCAGCATGGTAATCCGGTTCTGAATTGGGAGCAAACAATGTGCATTTACCATTCTTTTCCAGAATCGCTGCAACACTGAGCATTGGGCTGGTTCGAAAGCCTGTGACCCACTGCACATTCTCCGGAGACTGGAGAATGGCTCGGTCTGCTCCTAGCTCCTTCAGGGTGTCGCACAAGCGTTCCTGGCGTAAGCGGCAATTCTCAATGGTAAGGTGCGGTTGTTCAGTCATGGCGTAGTCAATTTAAGAAAATAGAGTAAGCTCAAACAATCGCATCCCAGCCTCTCGTCAAACAAACCTTTTGGGATCTGGGAATCATAAAATTTGAATTGGCAGCCAAGCGACTGATCGTCACTTTTCCCCAGACAATGACTACGTGCAAGGCAGAATATCGATGGACCGCAGACCAACTGCTGGATGCGACATGGTCCCATGCCAAAAACTCCTCATTCCGAAACTTCCAATTCCTGGTTTTTGCCGTAGGAGTGTTGTCCGGACTGTTTGGCCTGGCTTTCTGGTATACCGAACTCAGAAACCTCTCCTTTCCCTTGGTATTCTTGTCCCTCTACACCATCTTTTTTCGAAAACCGATCCAGGACTGGCAAATCCGTCGCCATTTCAAAAGACGCAAGGATCAGGGCATCACCATTACCTTTGAATTCACAGAAGATCAGGTCTCCATTCAATCCGCCAAAAGCAAAGGCAAGTTCACTTGGGATCATTACCCCTCGGCCACCCAAGGAAAAAAAGGGGTCGTGCTCTATCAGGATTCAGAACGCTATCATTGGATCCCCGCTTCCGCATTCCAGAATGAAGAAGAGTATCAATCCTTTCTCCAATTGGCCAAAAACAAAATTAAAAACTTCAAAGTAGGCCGCTAGACAGACATTTTCATGCCTCTCGCCAAATACATCATCATTGCCATTCTGCTGGGCTGGCTTCTGGTCCTGGTCATTGCACTTTTTAAAAAGTTTGTACTACGAACTTTCCTGAAGTTCTTTGGCCCCAGGTCTGAGGAGGGCCGCCGCAGGATGGAGCGACGTATTCTCCGAAAAGGGCGAAGAC
>CAYSOI010000031.1:0-19211 GCA_964432425.1 uncultured Opitutales bacterium
GAAATTTGCCCTTCTGCTTCTTTTCATTGTGACAACGAATACAGTAATTTTCCATAAAGGCGTCCACTTTGGCGATCGGCTTTGACGAGCCAACGGCCGAAGTCGCGGATGCCAATATGAAAAATCCAAAACATTTCAAAAAACGAAATCTACTCATTTTACCATGCATATTTTATGTAATGGAAAACCTGTCTCTCTTTGCCCTGAGGTAAAACTTAAATTGCATCCCCAAACTTTGTTCTCCGATCGAATTTCGTTCAGGATTGCTCTCCTTAGATGATTGAAGGAAATGGACCTTGTCCGTTTTATCCGAATACTGGAGTCAAAGATATGGAGGATGTTCAGGATTCGACGTTTTGAGGTTCTTTGGCTTTTTCCTGAAAGGGTTTTGCATACCAGTTCTTGAAGCCGATGATGCCTTGCTTGCAATCGTTTCCGAACAGGATGACGCAGGGGAGGAGATAGAGTGTGATGAGGGTGGCGACGAGGATGCCGGCGGCGAGGGAGACGGCCATGGGGATGAGGAACTGGGCTTGTTGAGAGCGGTCCATCATTAGGGGAAGCAAGCCGAGAAAGGTCGTGGCGGAAGTGAGAAAAATGGGGCGAAATCTACGGACTCCGGCGAGGCGGACGGCATCACGAAGGGGGACTCCATTACGGCATTGACGATTGATGAAATCGACCATGACCAGGGAGTCATTGACGACCACTCCGGTGAGAGCCAGGACTCCAAACAAAGAAAGGTAGGAAGGGGTGATTCCCATGACGATGTGACCCAGTGCGGCACCGACCAGTCCGAAGGGAACGGCCAGCATGACGTAGATGGGCTGGATCACGGACTTGAAGGGGATGGCTAACAAGGCGTAGATGGCCAGGAGCAATGCACCAAAGCCGATCAGGATGCGTTGCTGGGTTTCTTTGTTCTCGGCGATTTGTCCGGTAAAGCGAAAGGCCAGTTCCGGACCTTGGTTGACCAGTCGTTGAATTTCCGGATTGGCTTCCATGGCGATTTTGTAGATGTCCACATTCTCATCCTTGGGTTGAGCGGAGATTTTGATGACTTCCGCTCCGTCCAGACGATAAACATGCCATGGGGTTTGGGTATATTGTGGTTTGGCGACATTGGCCAGTGGGGTCTCTGTACCATCGGGGAGTCGAATGCGAAGTCGCTCCAGGGTGTGCAACGATTGACGGGCTTCTTCGGGAAGTCGAACCATGACGCGAATTTCTTCACTTTCGCGTTGTAGTCGCTGGGCTTCTTCTCCGTAGAATGCCTGCCGGATTTGCTGGGCGAGGGAACGCTGAGTCAGGCCAACTTCGAGTGCTCTTGGCTTTAAGGTAAACTCGATTTCATCCTGTCCGCCCCGGCTGATTTGAGCCCAGGCCTTGACAATGCCCTCGTAGGTTTTGAGGTGGTCGGCAATGGCTCTTGCGATGTCTTTCTTTTGTTCCGAATCCGGACCACGCAGTTCGATTTCGATGGCCAGGTCTTCCTGATCCCGATCCATTCCGCCGGACTTGTTGCTCTTGATGGTCAGCTCAAATCCTTCAGGAACTTCCCCGACCAGTTCTCTCCAGCGATTGATGATCACACTGTTTTTCGGGCCGGGTTTGGTGCGATGTCTTTGCGGCATGAGTGCCAGGTGAACCATGCCTTCCGATACATCCGAACCTTCATCCCACTCCATTTTGAAGACATTTTTGATAATGGAATCCGGGGTTCCTACATTCATGAATTCGGATCGGAGTTGGCTGGTAGAATTTACCAGCTTGTCGATGGCCTTGCGGTAAGTTTCTTCGTTCCCATCCCGTGTAAATGTAAACCGGGCTTTCAAGCTGGGGCGATCCACTTCCGGAATGGAGACAAAGCCCAGGCGACCACTGACCGCATAGCCGGCCATAATCATGGCGACAGCCAGAAAGGTGGCAATGACGGTGGGGCGATGTTTTAAGGCAAAGTGGAGGCTGGGTTGATACAACCTGTGGATGACCCATTCCAATCCATCCGCAACCGAGTTTTGCACTCGCCGAAGAAGGTTCCGTTTTCCATCCAATCGTCGCGGTTTGAGAGAGGTTAGGTGGGATGGCAAGACGAGCTTGGATTCCACCAGAGAGAAGAGCAAAACACCTCCGACAATGGGTGGGATCTGCCTGGCAAACTGTCCCCACCCGCCTTCGAAGAAGTACAAGGGCAAAAAGGCAACGACGGTGGTGAGCGCCCCAAATGTTACCGGGACGGCCACTTCCTCAGTCCCGGTAATGGCGGCTTCCACGGAGTCCATCCCATCCTTGACTTTGGCATATATGTTTTCGCCAGTCACGATGGCGTCATCCACCACAAGCCCCAGTGCAATCAGGAAGCCAAAGAGACTCGTAATGTTGGCGGTGATCCCCATCCAGGGCATCATGCAAACCGCTCCGGCAAAGCTCACGGGAATGCCCATCAATACCCAGAATGCCAGCTTGGGCCGCAGGAACAATCCGAGCAGGATCAGAATCAATCCGCAACCTTGAACGAGTGACCAGGTCAAGGTGCCCAGCCTTCCCCGAATGCGTTCCGAATCATCTCCACCGACATGAAGTTGAATGCCTTCCGGAAAGCGATCGGCTGCCTTGGCTGCATAAGCATGGACCTTGTTGGAAATATCGATGGCACTTTCATCTCCGGAACGCAGCACTCCGATGGAAATACCTTTCTCTCCATTGTATTCAAAGTCCATGGTATGTCGCCCTGTGTACTCTTCAAAAACGGTGGCAACTTCCCCCAGTTTGATTTCAGCACCATTGGCTGCACGGACGGGAATTCTCTCAAAATCTTCCCGAGTATAGGCCTGCCCTTTGGTGCGAATGGAGAGGCTCCCGCTTTGGCTTTGAATGGAACCCGCCGGAAGATCAATGGAAGATCGGCGAATGGCATTGGCCAAATCTCCGAAGCCCAGGTTGTAGGCTTCCAGTTTTTCCAGGTCTGCTTCGATGGCAATTTCAGGATCTTTGTCCGGAAAGATTCGTAAAGTGCTGATCCCTTCGATATCCAACAGATCATCCCGCACACGTTTGGCCAGATCCAGAAACTCCGGTTGAGTCAAATTTCCTGTCATGGTGACCCAAAGAACATGGCTATAGCGGGCCGTATCCGGAATGTAATACCGGGGGCGTTCAATCTCATCCGGCAAGGTCCGGATGGCTTCAATCCGGGTCTGGATTTCCTCCATCAAGAGGCGGGTATTGCTACCTTCCTTAGCGTTGATCGTGATTCGTGCATATCCAGACCGGGCAAAACAATGCAGCTGTTTGATGCCTTCGACCTGATCCAATGCGGCTTCGATGGGGAGTAGAATGCCGCGTTCCACATCCTTGGCTGTAGAGCCAGGATAGGCGATGCGGACTTCAACCTTTTGCTGCTTCCAGCTGGGCTCAATTTCCAGAGGGATTCGATAGAAGGCCGTATAGAAACCACCCAACAGAATCGCAACCATCAGAATGTTGGCCGCAATCGGATTTTTGGCAAACCAGCGAATCATCAGAAGCGGCGTCTCCTTCTACGGTGATATTCGGAACCGTCTTCTTCGGTTTGTTTTTTCTCTACTTCCGGCTCCTCCTCCTTGATCTCGACCTTTGATCCAATGGGAGGCCATGGCATGGGAGTGAGGGCAAGGAGTGTGCCGGGCTCAATGCTGTCATCCCGAATGATGATTTCCTTCTCATTGGCCCAGAGTGGCTCGATGTTGCGTTTGGAAAGGACGAACTCCTTGGGGTCGACCAGAAGGATGCGGTCCAATTGCCGGACTACAGTTCTTGGAATGGTATAGACCTGCTTCAGGACTTTTCCGGAAATGGAAGCCACGACAGGTTGGCCAACACGAAGGGGTGGATTCCCGGAAGTTAGGCCAAAAGGATCCTGAATCCGGGCAATGGCAAAGAGTTCCAGCGAACTGGGGTCCAAGGCACCTTGTGTGCGGATGATTTTGGCTTTCCAGGACTTTTCGCCGGAATGAATGGCGTCGGTCAGCGTCACTTCCACGGCAGGGTCCTCAGCACTTTCCGGGAGGTCGATGAATTTCAGGTCCTTGGCCGAAAGGGGGAGATCAATTTCTGCATAATCGGTGGCGAAGACTTTGCCAAGGTTGGTGCCAGGTCCAATGGATTGCCCGATGCCGATATTCCGCTCCAGAACTCTACCATCAAAGGGGGCTCGGATTTTGGTTCTTTCGAGGTTCCGTTGGGCTTGTTCCAATTGGGCTTCGGCAGAGGTGACACTGGCTTCCGCTTCGCGAAGTTGGGGCAGGCGAAGGACGAGTTCATTGGGCTCTTCATCAAAGCCCAGGTCTTCCCAGTTCAACTTGGCTTGTTTGGCACGGGTTTGCTCAAAGGCCAGGGTCGCCTTCGCTCTGGCAACCTGAGCTTTGGCACTGAGCAGAGCCGTTTGAAAGTCCACTTCATCGAGTTCCACCAGGATGTCACCTTTGGCAAAGAAGGCCCCAGGTTCGAAACCAGAGAGAACATTCTTAATCATGCCAGCCACTCTGGGAGTCAGGGATACCTCATTGTGAGCTCGTACAATTCCACGGGTTTGAATGATGGTGGTAACGTCCTGCGGTTGAAGTTCTGCCACACGGGTTTTGATACGGTTGGGCTTTTTCTCTTGCTTCTCTTCCTTTTTCGGTGGCTTTTCCGACAATTTGACATAGAGCCAGCCCCCGGCTCCCAGGATGACAATGGGGAGCAGGATTCGAACAAGAATGGATGGCAGGCCAGGTTTCATGTGTCAGTTACTCGGAATCAAAATCTCCACCGAGAGCAAGATAAAGGGAGATGCGGTTTTGAAGGCGTTCATTTTGAAAGGAAATCATGCGGCTACGAGCATTGAATGCCCGGCGCTGGGCTTCCAGTACGGAGAGAATTTCAAGGATTCCCTGAGAGTAATCGCGGGTGGCCTGATTTTCTGCCAGGATGGCCTGACGTAACTCCTGCTCCAGAAAAGGTTCCTGCATGGCGAGGGAGTGTTCTATGGAAAGGGCTGATTCCACTTCGCGGAGAGCTTGTAGGGCGGCACTTCGGAAGGTGGCCAAGGCGGCATCATTGCGGGCAAGGGCCTGACGGGCAGTGGCTTTCAATGCGGAACGACCGAAGATGGGTTGGGATATGGAAAGGGCTGCATTTTGTGCGATGGAGGCAGGGTTTTGAATCAATTCCTGAAGATCGAGACTCGGGGCAGATTGAGAGCCACCAGCCGTCAATTGGAAGGATGGAAACAGACTCATTCTGGCGGAGGCCGATCGGGCGGCGGAAGCTCGAAGTGCTTGGGCTGAGGCTATGAGATCCGGGCGGCGAAGAAGCAGTTCGGAGGGGAGACCTGCGGGGACTTCAATCTTGAGATCCGGAAGTTCCTCCACTTCCTCAATTTGAGCAGCGGGATAGCGTCCCAGAATCAATTCAAGATTTCGGCGGGCTTCATCTCTGGAAAGTTTACGGGCCAGGAGTTGACGCTCTGCGGAGGCGATTTGGTTTCGTCCAAAGTTGACGCTGAGGGAAGTGGCGGAGGGATCTCCGGCTTTGTACTTGCGTTCGGTGATCCGGTAATTCCGCTGGAAGCTATCGCGGGTTTGCTCTGCCAATTGCATTTGTTGTCGGGCGGCAATCAGGTTGAACCATGCTCTGGCGGTGTTGCCGGCGAGGGAAAGTCGGGCGGCGGCAAAATCAGCTTTTTGAGATTCAAAGTCGGCCAGGACGGCGTTGTGCTGGTTTCGGATGCGTTTCCACACGTCCAGCTCCCATGAGGCACTGAGTCCAAGTCGGGCATTGGAGGCTTCTTCCCATGGCTGCCAACTTCCTTCGGTGTTTCTGACTTTCCCTCTGGATTCAGAGCCGGAACCGGATGTGGAAACACTGGGAATGCGGGTGGCGGAACTGAGTAAGGTTCCCTGGCGGGAGGCTTCCAGGCGGGAGGTAAGAGCTGAGAGGGCAGGATTGTTTTCGATGGCTTCGGTGACCAGTTTTTCGAGTTTGGCATCCTGAAACTCTGCCAGCCAGTGTTGTTTGACTTCACCGGTGTTTTCCGGTTCGGCACTTTTCCAGGTTTCAGGGATGCTGAGTTGCTCGGGGGGGAGGTTCCATGTGGGTTCATGGACGAGGCAGCCCTGGGAGAGGGCCAGTGCCAGGAATAGGAGTGGAGAGCTGGGGGTGAATTTAGGCATTCAGGTGGCGTCGGGGGCTCTTTCTTTGCACAGCAGGCGGTGCAAAGGGAAAGCGGCAGCAGGCTGCAGCAGTCCAGGGTGCTTCGCTCGAAGGGGGAGTCTTAATAGTGGAGGGGATTGCCATAGCCGTCTACGAGAGTTTGTGCCGCTGGGGAGATGGGGGGCTGCATCATGTGGGTAATGGCGGATTGAAGCTTTTTTCGGGCGGCTTTGGCTTCGGGGGATAAGTTGTTTTGGTCCAGGGGGACTTCCCGAACTCCGTTGCCGCGGATGTCGTAAAACCGGCCATCGGAAAAGAGCTTGTAGTTGTGGTCCAGGGCAAAGATGTGGCGACTGAAGCGGGCTTTGTCCCAGCCGGGTCTTGGGTCATACCAGAAGAAGCACCAGTCTCTTGGCGTGGCGGGTTTGCCAAGGAGTTGGGGGGCGAAGGATCGGCCGTCGAGATGCCAGTCTTTGGAGACTTGGGTGGAGGCCAACTCTGCCAGAGTGGGGAGGAAGTCGGAGGCATCAATGAGGTTGGAGTTGGTTTGGGCGGGGCAAATGGTTCCGGGCCAATGGGCGATGAGGGGTACCCGGATGCCGGTTTGTTTGACGGTGGCTTTGCCTCCGGGAACCTCCTGGCCGTTCATTTTGGAAGTGATTTTGAGGTGGGTTCCGTTGTCGCTGTAGAACAGAATGAGGGTGTCTTCCCGCAGCCCCAGATCGGTAATGCCTTGCACCAGTCTGCCGACCAGTTTGTCCATGTACTCCACCATGTCTTTGAAGTATTTGATGTCTTCCTCCAGTCTTCGGGAGGGATCTTTCCAGACTTTGGAATCGGGTGTGGGGACCATGGGCCAGTGGGGCAGGGCCATGGGGTAGTAGAGAAAGTTGGGCTCGTTTTTGTGACGTTTGAGGAAATCGAGCAGGAAGTCTACGGAGATGTCTGGTCCGTATTTGCCGTCCTCTTGTTGGTAGAGTTTGCCGTTTTTGTAGTAGGTTGGGTTGGCAAAGCGGGAGCCCTTGTCTTCGGTGTGCCAGGAGTGGAAGAGGCAGTGTTCTTCAAATCCGGCGTCTGTTACTTTCATGCCGAGGCCCCGACGCTTTTCAGCATGGGGGAATTCGGGCGGATCATAAGATTGTAACTGCCATTTGCCGGAGATGCAGGTGCGGTAACCGGCGTCTTTCATGAGGTGGCCGAAGGTTTTTTCTTTGGGATCGAGAATGCCGAAGTAGGTCCAGTTTCGATGGTTGTATTTGCCCGTCATGATCTGCACACGGGTCGGGGTGCAGAGAGGTTGGGAGTAGGCGTGGGTAAAGCGCATTCCTTCAGCGGCCAGCTTGTCAATGTGTGGAGTTTTATAAGATTCTCCTCCATAACATTCAATGCCCTCAATCCCAATGTCATCTGCCATAATGAGCAGGATATTCTTCGGGGAAGAAGTTTTGGCAAAGGCGAGGGGAGTGAGCAGTAGGGATAGGAGCAGTATTGTTGTTTTCATAGGCAGATGTACTTCTGATTAAGGAAGCAGGGGGATGGCAAGTTCCAAAACATGGGGAAGTCATGCGTAAGGATCTTTTGGGTTCGACAGATCAGTTTCGTGAACTTAACTTTCGCGTTCCAATATCTTGTCCAATCTGCATTTCTCCCATGACCCATAACAAGGAAATAACCTTACAGTTGAGCCTCTTCCTCTTCCTATTTTAATTTACTATATACGCCACTGGTGTAGCCATTTGAGATGAAAGAGGAGGATATCCATTCAGACGAGAACTCTGGTTCCCCTCCAAAGGATACCGAAGTTCAAAAGCAAAAGACTCACGGAACCAAATTGCTCCAATCCCAACGCATGGAGTCGGTAGGGCATTTGGCTGCGGGGATTGCTCATGAGATCAATTCGCCGATGCAGTTCATCGGGGATATCACCAATTATTTGAAGGAGATCTTTCCGGATTTATTTTTGTCGTACAAAGAGATTGAGGAAGTCATCGAGCATTCTTCCAAACTCACCACCGAACAAAAAGACGAGTTGCTCAAGGAGATCGAGTTGGTGCAGGCAGAGGCAAACATCCCCTTTCTTTCGACTCAAATTCAGGAAAGCATGGACGAAGCCCTGGTTTGTGTCGAACGTGTGCGGAATATCATTAAGTCGATGCTGAGTTTTGCAGATGCGGGGAATGGTTTCGTGCAGTTTACAAATATCCCCAAAGTGATTGAGGATATCGTCCGCATTTCCAGAAATGATTGGAAAGAGGTCGGGGAGGTATTAATTGAGTTTGAAGAGGGATTTCCGGAGATTCCCGTCTTCAAAGGAGAATTCAATCAAGCGATTTTGAACCTCATCCACAATGCGGCCCTGGCGATTCAGGAATTGCATTCCAGTTTAGCAGAAGGAGAAGAAAGAAAGCCGGGGAAAATTGTGATCAAAGGGTGGGTGGATAAAGAGTCGGAACCACGGGCCATTATAGAAGTTCAGGATAACGGCATTGGAATGCCACAGGAGATTCAGACCAAAATCTTTGACCCTTATTTTACCACTCGGGAAGTGGGCTCAGGTACAGGGCTCGGACTCTCTCTGGTTCATGACATCATTGAGGGAAAACATAAAGGAACCCTCTCATTTAGGTCCAAAGAAAGAGAGGGAACGGTGTTTCGGATTTCGTTGTTTACTGAGAAGTCGCATTTCCCTGCGGACGCTATACAGAATCCTTTCACAGAATCCTGACTTTCATTGGAGCGGGGTTTTCTATTCACATCGCCTTGATTATCCACCCATGTCCAGTCACACCCTTCAATTGACCCCGGAACTCTATGAGTATCTACACTCGGTTTCACTGAGAGAGCCTGAAGTGCTCCGGCAACTACGGGAAGAAACTGCCAGGCATCCACGTGCCGCGATGCAGATTTCTCCGGAACAAGGGCAATTCATGTCCATGTTGATTCAAATTCTAGGAGCCAAAAGGATCGTGGAGATTGGGGTCTTTACCGGATACAGTTCCACCATCATGGCTATGGCGATGCCGGAAGATGGGCATTTGGATGCCTGTGATGTGGATGAAGACTTTACTTCTATCGCCCGTCGTTACTGGAAACAGGCAGGAGTAGAGGAGAAAATAGAGCTGCATTTAGCTCCGGCATTGGACACCTTGGAGCAGATCAAACGCGATGGGAAGGCTGGCACCTATGACCTCGCTTTCATTGACGCCGATAAAACCAACTATCTGCATTACTACCGGCAGTGCCTGGAGTTGGTTCGCCCAGGAGGTCTGGTGCTTGTCGATAATGTTCTCTGGGGTGGTGACGTTGCTGACCCGACTCAGGCCGACGAAGATACGGAAGGCATTCGTAAGCTGAACCGCCACATTCACCAAGATTCACGGGTCGACATCAGCATGCTTCCCATCGGAGATGGCCTGACCCTTGCTCGTAAGAGGGGGTAGGTTCAGGGGCGCAGATCCAGGCAGATCAAATCACCTTCGGCATTGCGGCAGTAGAATAAGCCGTTGGCCAGAACGGGGGCACTCCAGCATTTGCCTTCCAGCACTTTGGCTTTGGCAATCGGGGAGAACTTTTGGGGCGATACCGGGGCAATGAGAAGGTCCCCATGGCCGGAGAGGGCGATCAACTTTCCATTGGCGGCGAGGACGTTGCCGGAGCCGAAGTTTTCATGGGTCCATTGGGTCTTTCCGGTTTTGAGTTCCACGCAGCGTAGGCTGGCTTTGTGAGTGGTGTCGCCATGGACTCCATAAAGATAGCCATCAATGAGGATGCTGGTGCAGAGTTGATTGGCAAAATCACGGCTTTTCCAGAGGGTTTCCGGATCTTCCTTGAACATTTTGATATATGCCGAACCTTTGCCGTAACCGGTGGAGATGAAGGCATGTCCGTCGTCCGTTACGATTGGGTCTGTGGCGTTGACTCCATATCGTGTCAACCAACGATAACTCCAGACGCTGTTTCCGTTTTCAACATTAACGGCTGAATACAGTTTGTCGGAGGAGAAGATGGCGTAGGTTTTGTTGTTGTCGGAATAAAGGGTGGGAGTGGAATATCCAGAGGCTCTTTTCGCGGATTGCCAGATGGTTTTGCCGGTAATTTTATCCAGGCATAGCCCGGATTCCCCCACGTTCAAAAGGAGCTTTTCTTCATGGATTACAGGGGCTCCGGAAAATCCCCATGTCGGCAATCGAACTCCAATTTCATCGACCAGATCCCGCTCCCAGATGCTTTCTCCAGACTTGGCCTTTAAGCAGAGGATTTTTCCATATCTCCCCAGCAAGTAGAGACGATTCTCTTCAATGACAGGTGTGGACAGGGCACCGCCTTCGAAATATTTGTCGCCCAAGGGAGCATTCCAGGATTTTTTCCAATTCCTTTTCCCTGTTGTGGCATTGAAGCAATAGAGGGTGGTGGTTTCATTGGTATCGTGGCCAAGGGTGAACAGGCGATTCTCTGCCACAGCCATGGAACCAAACCCCAATCCGACATCGGCATGCCAAAGTTGCTTCGGTTTGTCTCCTGTCCATTGGTGAGTCCACTCCGTTTCTGGAGAAATGTTTTTCTGGTCAGGTCCTCTCCATGAAGGCCAGTCGATTGCGAAAAGCGGGGCTGCCGCAATCAGGATGAGAAGTAGTGGGTTAAAACGAGGTCCAAAGGGATTCATGGGGACGGAGCGAATGTTCCTAGATCAATTCACGGATAGGTAATGTGCCGGGATCAACCAGATATTGTGGACGTCCACCAGTGTCCCGAACAGATGCCAATCGAGGATCAATGCCCAATGCGTGATACATCGTGGCGAAGACTTCCTGAAACCTTAATGGTCGTTCAACGACTTCCGAACCATTCTTGTCGGTGGCTCCGATCACTTGTCCATGACGAAGTCCACCGCCTGCCATAAGGGCAAAGCTCACTTTGGGCCAGTGGTCCCGGCTGTTGTTTTTATTGATTCGGGGGGTGCGTCCAAATTCTCCCCAGACCACAACCGTCACATCTTTGTCCAACCCTCGTTCATGGAGATCAGTAATGAGAGCGGAAAGCCCTTGATCCAGCAGAGGGAATTCCTGCCGGGAACGTGGGAAATTCATGCCATCGCCGCCATGCCAGTCCCAGCGACTGTAGTTCATGGAAACGACCCGGGCACCAGCCTCCACCAGTCGTCGGGCAACACAGAAATTGCGAATCATTTTGGGAGCACCATCCCGTTGGTATTGAGGAATGTTGACTCCGTATCGCTCCAGTGTTTTCGGGTCTTCTTTGGACAGGTCGAGAGCTTCCACCAGCCCGGTGTCGGACAGGATGCCGAGAGCTTGTTGATTGTAGGAATCGAGACCTTTCATTTGTCCAGTTTGGTCAATGTCACGCCGAAGCTGATCGATGGCGTTGCGAAGTCGATCGCGGTCATTGAGACGATCGAGGGTGATGTCCCGCAAGGAAAGGTTTTGTGGCCGTGCATGAAGGTCCTTCTGCACCAGGTTCATCGGGGAATGTGCCGCACCGAGGAAACCTCCATCCCAGGTTTCGCCCCAAACCCGATTCCCTGTAGGATACATGAGAGCCACATTGGCAGGCATCCCTGGTTCACTACCTTGGAGCTTGGAAACCCAGGAACCCCAGTTAGGCCATCCACCTGCTGGAGCCAGGTTGGCCTGGCGTTTTGTCCGTCCTGTCATGCACTGGTAAGCACTGTGGGCTCCTTCAGAATCGTGAAGGGAACGAATGATGGAAAACTTGTCCGCTATCTTGGCGAGGCGAGGGAAGTGCTCACAAATTTGGATGCCGGGCACGTTGGTGGAGATTGGATCAAACTCCCCCCGGAATTCGCTGTTGGCCTCGGGCTTCATGTCAAACATGTCAATGTGAGATGGACCTCCTGGCAGAAAGATGTTGATGACGGATTTTTGCTGGGTTCCGAGTTCTGATTGGGCTTCCAATTCCAGCAATTGTGCAAGGGACAGTCCCCCCAGAGCCATTCCTCCGGCTTTGACGAAACTGCGCCGGGAAAAGCCATCGCAATGTGTTTGTTTAGGATCAGGGGTTCCTTGGATATTGATCATGATAGTAAAAGTGGTCTCCTAAATTTGTTCGTAACATTATAGCTTACGAAACGGAAATTGGAGTGAGAATTATTTCATTCTAAAAACCAGAGCTGTGGTGTTGTCGCGTCCATCTTGTTCGATCGCTTCGAAGACAATCCGTTCAGCCGTCGTTTGTTCCGAGCCAGGATTCGGCTTCAGGGTGTTTCGGCGGAGAGCCCGGTTGGCCATGCCTTCGACCACTCCATCAGTGCAGAGAAGGTAGGTTTCACCCTGGGAGGTTGCTAAAGAGCCCGTTTGTGGAGTCAGAAACTGTGTTTTTCCCCCCAGAACTTGCTGAAGATTGCAACGCCTTGGGTGTTGCCGGGCTTGGTGCTCATTAAGCTTGCCTTGTTTGTAGAGCCACCCGACGTGGGTGTCATCATGGGTGAGGGCATCCGTTTCTTCGGCTTGAGAATATCTATAGATCCGGCTGTCTCCCACATGGCAGAAATGCAGTTTGTCCTGCTGCAAGAGGCATAGGCTCAAGGTGGCTCCCATCCCTTTACACTCTTCATAAGAATTGGCTTGGTACAGGATCTCCTTGTGGATGTGTTGAAACAGATTTTTGAGGAATTCCTGGCAAGCGTTGTCCTCATTGGGGAGGGAATCGGTGGATGTAAACCGGGTTAGCATTTCCACGGCAATCCGACTGGCAAATTCTCCTGCATTGGCTCCTCCCATTCCGTCACTGACCGCAAAGATGAATTCTCTGCCATCTATGGTTGCTTCCCCGAACTTGCCCAGTCGATGTATTTGACGGTCTTCGATGAGGAGGGCCAGAAATGCATCCTCGTTATCTTTACGGAACTTGCCCGTGTGGGACAAGGCACTCCAGTGTACTTCGTGAGGTGTAGGCATGTTTGAGAAATGTTTATTCAGCATCCTGGAATGTATCCAGATTTGAGTGTGGCTTAATCTCCGGAGAAGGCGGGTAGCCGGGTTCAAGAATGGTGGCAAACTCGAAGTCGATGATACAGAACCTTCCACTTCGGCCGTCATAAGTGATGTTGCGGACGGCAGGGTCATCATGCCGGACTCCGTAGTTCTCCAACTCAGCAAAGAGCTTTGCACACTTTTCTTTGCTCAGTCTCTGTACTATTTGGCCTACATTGGTGGTCACGATCTTAAGCTCCTCTTCATCTTGCTCCAAAAGCTTGGGAACAAAGTTGCAGCCCTTGTCTTCCAAAAACTTCAGGACCCGAACTTCGTTCTCAAAACGTGCTTTGCGCTGTGGTCCCCGGAAGGTTTTGTGTACTTTGCCGTCATAGGTAATGTGTACTTTTGCGTAGAGTGAATCCTTGGCGTCTTTCATCTTTTTGTAAATTTGCTAAAATTTGATCACTTCGCAGTGCCCCCCTGTATAAAATTGATCAATTTTGACCGGAAAAGGCTTGCCCACAAAACATGGCATCTATTTTGCTCAAGTAATCCCCAAATTATTCTCATGAAAACAATTGTTTTCCGAGAGAAACAAAAAACCCAAATACATCTAGAACAAAACGCAATGGCCAAACTAAAACTCGAATACATCTGGCTCGATGGTTACACTCCTGTCGCGAACCTTCGCGGCAAAACCAAGATCCAGGAAGGTGATCCAGACAGTTTAACGCTTGCTGACTGCCCTGAATGGGGATTTGACGGCAGCTCCACGGAGCAAGCGGACGGCAGCGACTCCGATTGTATCTTAAAGCCAGTCGCCCTTTATCCGGACTCCACCCGCAGAAATGGCTTCCTCGTCATGTGCGAAGTCATGCTTCCCAATGGTGAGCCTCATCCATCCAACACCCGTGCCACCATTCCTGAGGACGAAAACTTCTGGTTTGGCTTTGAACAGGAGTATTTCCTCGCCCACGAAGGTCGCCCTCTCGGCTGGCCTGAACATGGTTTCCCCAACCCACAAGGTGAGTATTACACTGGTGTTGGCTTCAAAAACGTAGGTGAAGTCGCCCGTGCAGTTGTGGAAGAACATCTCGATATCTGCCTTGACGCTGGTATCAATCATGAAGGCATCAATGCTGAGGTCGCCAAAGGCCAGTGGGAATTCCAGGTATTTGGAAAAGGCTCCAAGAATGCTGCCGACCAAATCCATGTAGCCCGCTACATCCTGATGCGTGTCGGAGAAAAGTACGGAGTAGACATTGATTGGCACTGTAAACCCTTTGCAGGTGACTGGAATGGCTCTGGAATGCACGCCAACTTCTCCTCCCAATACATGAGGGAAACCGGCGGCAAAGAGTACTTCGAAACGCTGATGGGCAAGTTTGAAGAATATCGTGATGAGCACATTGCTGCCTACGGTCCAGACAATGAATTGCGTCTGACTGGAACCCACGAAACACAGTCCATCGACAAATTCAGCTACGGCATTGCTGACCGCGGAGCCTCCATCCGTGTGCCACACGCCTATGTGAACAATGACTGGAAAGGCTATCTGGAAGATCGTCGTCCTAACTCGCAGGGTGACCCTTACAAGATTGCTGCACGGATTGCAAAGACCGTGAAGGAAGCCGAAGCCGAAGTCGGTGCCTAATCGAGTTCTCACAACACTATAATTTTCTATAGTTTCAATATGAAAGACGCCGTCCCTGAAAATGGGGCGGCGTCTTTTTCTTGATTCAGTCAAGATATGCCTTTGCACTATTATTAACTTTTTCAACTTCAACCCCTCTCACCACTGAAAGAGATGCTCCAGAAACTTACACTCCTCCAACTGCTGCTCATTTTTCTTCCCAGCTTGGCGTCACTCCATGCTCAGCATTCCGAAATTCTCTTCCTGGGCTCCTCCAGCACTTATTTCCATGAAATGCCCATGCAAGTTGCCTCTCGGCTGGATCGCATCAGTGCCTATGGAAACGTGACGCATCATTGGGTAGGAGAAAGTGGAACCTGGACTTGGAAGTATTTGAATGAAGACTACCGCCCCAAGTCAGGATTGCCCGATGCCTTTACTGGAAATGTGTTGGATTATATCCGCCAAAATAACTTTCGCTGGATCAGCCTCCAGGTCGCATTAGGGCAATGGGACGAATGGAAGCGGACCATTCCTCAATACGCACAAGCTGCGAAAGCCTCCGGAAGTCAACTTCTGCTATATGAACAAAGCTGGAAACCAGATACAGAGAAAGTCCTGGCAAACTCACCCCTTTTGCGAATTGCACAAGAGCAAGCACTGACCATTGTTCCCTGTGCCTCTGCCTGGGACGCGGTTTACAAGGATTATCCGAAGTGGGATCTACAGGATTCGTATTTCAGTGAAAAGCGTGGATATGGGGTTCGGGATGGCACCCATCCTGGGCTCCTTGGAAATTATTTAAACCAAGCTTGCTTTCTGGCTGCCATTACTGGCCGACACCCCGATGGCCTCATGCCCAACAACTTTTACCATCATGATCGCATGGCACACCCTGAATCCAAGCTCTACATTCCGCCGGGAATCACTTTGATCGAACCAAGCTCCAATGGTCTTGCACGATTCTCTCTGGAGCCAAGTTTAGGCAAGTACCTTCGAAAAGTTGCCTGGGAAACTTATTCCGAGGTCAGAACGCTTCAGCAGGAGGTAAACAAAACTCAGTAGGGGCCACGAATGTGCTCCTTTACTTCCTCCTCATAAAATTTGCGGAGGGCAGCATGTGTCTCTTCTGAAAAGGGTTCCAAGTCACTGGCTGCAGCATTGGATTGAGCCTGAGCTTCCGAACTGGCTCCGGGAATCACCGTCATCACCGCATCATGGTCAAGGATCCAGCGAATGGCACTTTGGGCCATGGGCACGTTATTCGGCAGGATTTCCGCTAGTTTCTGTGACAATTCCACACCCTTGGGGTAGGGCAGTCCGGCAAAGGTTTCCCCCACATTGAACAACTGCCCATCACAATTGAAGCGGCGATGATCATTTTCAGCAAAGTCTTGATCCAGTTTCATTTTCCCGGATAGCAGGCCACTTGCCAAGGGAAGCCGAATGATCAAGCCGACTTCCTTCTGCTTCGCCTTCTCAAATAACACATCGATCGGCTTCTGGCGAAAGATGTTGAAAATAATCTGAAGGGATACACACCCCGGTTGCTCCAGGCAAATGAGGGCTTCTTCCATGCTTTCAACACTCACACCCCAGTTACGAATCTTGCCGTTCGCCTGCAATTTCTGCATAATCTCAAATTCCTCCCCCTTTCGCAGTGCTTCAGTGGGCAGGCAATGCAATTGAGCCAAGTCAAGTGTGGGGACATCCAGGCGTTGCAGGGAATCCTCAATGCACCCCGTCAACTTTTCCTCAGTAAACTGGTCAGGGAATACATGATCCCTGCGCCCCAGCTTGGTTGCGACAAAGAGCGATTCAGGTCTTTCTTTAATGAATTTCCCGATCAACTCTTCACTACGCCCATCTCCATAAACATCGGCAGTATCGAGAAACGTGACACCGGCATCGACTGCGGTAGAAAGAATGCTGAAAGCCTTTTCCTCCGAGACATTTCCCCAGCAATCTCCACCAAGTTGCCAGCAGCCCAGCCCCACTTCAGACACTTCACAGCCGACTTTTGAGAATTTTCGAGTTTTCATGGAATTGAGATAAATATGAAAAGTACCCTCAGCGTAGTTTAGGCTGAGGGGAAGTAATGCCTTTGATTCGATTGATCTCCTGGATGACCGATTCTTCCAGAAGCTTGGAAACCGCCCCAGCCCGATCCAGTGCTGCAATCAATTCTTGAAAAAACACCATCGAATTCCTGTGGCTATACAAGATCTCGAAATCTGTGATGGGTTCCCCGATCTTATTTTTCAAAGCCAATAACTCCCGTCGAGCACGCAGAAGAGTAATTTGAGCATCTGCCATCTGGTCCGGTTTTGCTTTTTGCACGTTCTTTTCGGCAACACTGAGACGATTCATGGCTCTCTCAATTCTTTCCAGCCTCTTCATCTCTGCCATGGGATGCACCAACCCCTTTTGTGTCAGATTGAAGCGTCCTCCATACAAACTGAAATCCACCTTGAATTCGACCGCTTTCCCACCGCCCAACGTATATTCAGCTAACACGACCATCAACTCTGCCAAGGTACCCCTCACTTCTTTGGCTTTAGCAAATGGGATATTTCGCATTTCGAGAATTGGAGCATCCAACTTTTTTAATATGTAGTGATCTTCCTCAAATACCCGAATGGTAACAAATCGGTTCGAGTTCTTCTGCACAACCCGGGTTTCAATTACAATATTGAGTTTCAGGATTGGCTCTACATGAGAACGGGCCAATTCCAGATTGGTGATTTGAGCAATGGCAGGAGAATTGAGTAGGATCATAGAGAATACCCCTAGCCCCAAGCCTCTCAACCAATAGAATGATATCCAATTCCTCATGTCGCACAAGGGTTTCAAATTACTCTTCTTTGTGCCAGTCTAATTTCCTCAATCCGCCGTTTTTTTGTCATTTTGAGTGAGCAGAAATAAGATTTGCAAAAACAAAAGATAGTTCCATGCTAGGTAGCCGAAATTGGGCAATGAGTCCGATCAAATTAAATTGAAACCAATACAACATACTTAGAAAAATGAAGAAGTTCTTCTCCATATTCGCAATTCTCTCTCTTGCATTCTCCTTCGGCTGCGGCGGAGGTGAGGAAAAACCTGCAGACGATGGTGACAAACCAGCTGAAAATGGCGAAAAGCCAGCTGACGAAAAGCCAGCCGACGAAAAGCCAGCTGAGTAAGCATCTTTTCACATCTGCACCTTTTTCATAAAGGTGAATAAAGCGAACAGCTCAATGGGTTGTTCGCTTTTTTTTGTCTTGTTGACTATAAACCCTTTAACCTTTGACGGTGACTTCGGTTTCCTGTCTTGGGGCAAGGGTTCCGGCTTTCATGATGCCTCCTTGGAGAACTGCCAGAAACTTGCTGCGGTCTTCCAAGATGGAGATGTTCGCAATCCCATCACCGTCCACCACGAGCACATCGACGAACTTTCCAACTTTCAGAGTTCCAAACTTGTCACCACAGCCCATGATTTTCGCTCCGGTTTTGGTGGCACCCATGATGGTCTCCAACGGAGTGAATTAATATGCAGAATTCAAAGTGATGGAGCCGTTACTCGTGGTAATGGTGGAAACCTTGTCAGAATCACCAAAATGGATCACTGTGTCCGTCTTTCCAGAGGGTTGGATTGTGGCATTTTCTGGAACATGCTTGATGTTCAGTGAACCATTGGAGGTGTGCAATTTGATTTTGCCTGAGAATTTGTCTCCAAAACCAAAGTCGATGCCTCCATTGGAAGATTTGAGATTCACTGTCCCTTCCGCAGTCTCACTTTGGGTCAATTCAATTTTCCCGTTGCTGGTTTGTGCATCCACATCTCCGCTAACATTGGTGAACTCCATGTGCCCGTTGCTGGTATGTGCTTTGATCGAACCGGTATGTCGCTGTACTTTGATCGGACCATTGCTGGTTTGGAGATCAGCTGGTCCTGAAAGTCCTTCTATGGTGATTTGTCCGTTGGAGGATCTCAGGTGGACTCCATTGGATTGGGCATGAGGAATGGTAATCACAAAATCGCAGCCTTCCCGATTCTTTCTTTTGTTGTCAGGCCATCTGACTTTAATCGCAAATGTTCCGTTTTCTCGGTTTCGAATAATCTGAGTTTGGTTACAACGTTCCTGGGTTACACACTTCGTGGTGGTCTCAATCCTTACCACATTCCATTCAATATCAGCTGGGGCTTCTTTTACTGTGATAGAGCCATTGACTGTTCCCAGATAGATGGGTATCCTTGGGGCAACCGGTTCATCCAATAAATGAGAAGTCTCAACTAGTGGAACCAGTGAAAAGTTGCAGCCTCCACAGAGCAGAACAAAGAGCAACAGAGTGGAGGGTTTGCAGAAGTTCATTGTAATTCCCTCATTCTAGCCCTGCCATATATTCGTCCCGGAGGGCTTTCAATCTTTTGACGGTTTCCGGGTAATCTTCGGCCACGTTTTTCATTTCGG
>CAYSOI010000032.1:0-18813 GCA_964432425.1 uncultured Opitutales bacterium
GTAAAATACCTTGGGAGAATAACAATGGATGGAAGAACGAAAAATGCCCATTCCATGAGCAGCAAAACCATTTGTCGCTCATATTTCTTGTTTTGTAAGCCACAAAACTGGGCGGGAGGAACACAAATCCGCCAGCCTTCCGCTATTATCGGCTTAAATTGAATCCAGTCAGGTCGTCCAAGATACCCGACCACCTCACCTTGTCGAAAATTGACAATTTCCAGTCGTGCCCAACTGGGGCATGAGTTTGGGCGATTGAAACCCGTCCAATCTTGGATTACCGATTGCAAGGCCAGGGAGGATGGATGTCACAATACATGTCTGTGATCCCAAGGGAGTTGGACCTCTTCCGGGGTGTGTTTCCAGGGCTCGAAGAGGTGGAAGAGTTTGCCGGGGTTGAGGATGTTGTTGGGGTCGAGGGTGTTTTTGATGGCGGCCATGGTCTGGAGTTCGGCCTGGGAGAATTCGAGGTCTGTGAAGGGGGTTTTGGCGAGGCCGATGCCATGTTCTCCGCTGATGGAGCCGCCGAGGTCGGTGACTTTTTCCATGATTTGCCGGACGGCTTTGGCGGCGGTGGTACGGGTTTCCAGGGTGGTGCGGTCGTACATGACGTTGACGTGGAGGTTTCCGTCGCCGGAGTGCCCGAAGACAGCGATGGGCAGGTGGGTGTCCTGCCGGACCTGATCCACGTATTCGACAAGGTTGGCTTGCTGGCGAAGAGGGACGACGACGTCCTGATTGAGCTTGGTGTTGGCCAGCATGAACATGGCGGAGGAGCATTTGCGGCGGACTTGCCAGAGGTTTTCTGCGTCTTCGGCATCCTGGGCTTTGAGGTATTGGACGCTGGTTTGCTTGAGCCAGGTTTGGATGATTTCGGCATCTTCCAGCACTTGTGCGGGGTGGCCATCGATTTCCACCAGGACAAGTGGTGATCCGGAAGAATCTGGAAATAGGGTTTGGCCAATGGCTTTTTCAGCTCCTTTGACACTGAGACGGTCGAGAAATTCGAGGATGGAGGGTTGGACTTTTCCGGCTTCGAGAAGTTGAAGAACGGCTTCGATGGCATGGCGTTCAGTCTTGTAGGCGGCAAGGAAGGTTTGAGTGGCTTTTGGGGCTGGGATCAGGCGAAGGGTGGCGTTGGTAATCACTCCGAGCATGCCTTCGGAACCGATCCAGAGGTCTCGAAGATTGTAGCCGGAGGCGAATTTTTTGAGGTCGCGGCCCAGTTTGACGTGTTCGCCAGTGGGGAGATAGCCTTGGAGGGAGACCACGTAGTCTCGGGTTACGCCGTACTTCACGCATCGCAACCCGCCGGCATTGCAGGCGATGTTTCCGCCGATGGTGCACCACTTGAGGGAGGAGGGATCGGGGGGATACATGCGTCCAAGTTTGAGGGCGGCTTGCTGGATCTGGCCGGTGATGGCTCCTGTCTGGGCATGGCAGAAGTTGGAAAGTGGATCGATGGTAAATTGGTTGAGCCCGGCCAGGTCGAGTACCCAACCGCCGTGCCGGGGTGTGGCTGCTCCAGTCAAGGTCGATGCCGTCCCACGGGTGGTGACGGGGATGTGGAATTTGTTGGCCAGTTCCAGAACAGGTGCTACCTGAGAGGGTTCGGATGGTCGTACAACAGCATGGGGTGGGAAGGATATCTTCAGCCCGTCATGGCTATGGGATTGCAGGTCTTCCTGGGATGTGGAGGTCTGCTCAGGGAGATGCTCCAGGAGAAGGTTGGTCGCTTCGTTGAGCTGTGTTTCGGTTGGGCTGGGGGGAATTGGCGGCGTCATTGTAGAGGTGTGACAAATAGGAGCCTTACTATTGACCAAGTTCCTGATCCGTTGTCCATATCTGAGTTCTGGGATCGTAGATTTGACGGGGATTAGTAGTCGGAGTGTTGTACCAGAGCCAGGATTGCTGATGGTGCGACCAATACCATGGGTAAGCAGACAAACTGGTCCAGATCCAGCCAAGGATTGGGTCATAAAACCAAAGGGGGTCCGAGTTGGGGGCACCTGGGGAGAGAAACTGGTATTGATGGTTGGGAGACCATACCCATGGGGCTTTGCCGGTGTAGAACATGCCCAAGGTAGGACTTTTCCACCAATTCGGAGCCACGGAGATGGCATCTGGAAAAAAGTGGAGCTGCCAGATATGGGGGATTACCGAGGAGGTACCTTCGTATATGGGCTCTTTATGGTTATCAGATTTTGGGTTTTGAGTGGTGGAGTTGTCGAGTGTCCAGTAATGGTGTAGGCCGGGCTCATCTCCCTGAAGTGGGAAATATCGGTATTGTGCAATCTGTGATGAGCTGCGAACTGTATTCCAGTGCCGCAGTTGGTCGATTTTGCCTTCGAAACCTCGGTTTTGGTTGTGGGAGTTTCCTGACAATAATGGGATTTGCGAATTGTCAGCAAGCAGTCCTGCCGATGCAGAAAAGGAGGGTTCATACAGGGTTTGCAGTTCACCGTTGATGTACATTTGCACATTGCCTGGAGCATCGATGGTCACGGCAACGTGCTGCCAGGTATTTAGCTGGATGCTGTCCTGAGGTGTACTGAGATAGCGGATGTCCCCGTCCTGTGTCTCCAACCAGAGGACCAGGCTTCGATAGCGATAATAGGCTTCCCCCTGCTCATGACCTGGGGCGACGTTACAGAGAAACAGGGTTAGCACGGATTTATCAAAGATCCGGGCAAAGCCACGGTTTATGATGTTCGCGTAGTTAACCGGGCCGTAGTTTTCCGGGTAAATCCAGGCTTCCAGAGTGAGAGGAGCGGAAAGGTTGTTGGCTACCTCTGCCGGGAGAAGCTCAATGGCGTCGCTCTGGCCATTGAGTTGCCGGGCCAGTTCTCCGGTTGGAGAATGAAAGATGGAAAAGATCTGCGAGGTGTAATTTGAAAAATCTGTGGTATGCAGAGTGACGACCTGCGCCGAGTAAAAGGAGTTGGGGTCGGGGGTGTATTTCAGGGTGTATTTGCCATCGATCTGAAGAGACCCTGAGGTGATTTGGGAAGAAATGAGGTGCTGCCCTGTGGTTGGGGTAAGAGCGAAGGAAAGAGGTTCGCCGGCGATGGAAATTGTGGTCTCGGTGGATTCATCTGGAGGAGGGTCGACTTCAATATGCAGCCTTGCCCGGCCCTTGCGTCCCTGAGAATCCCGAACTGTGTAATTGATCACGTCATTACCGGCATACCCTTCATTGGGTTGGTATTGAATCAACCCGTCGGAAGTGAAGGAAGCTGATCCATGAACAGGATTGCTGATGTTTTCCAAAGTCCAATCCTGGCTGGATTCGTTGAGTAGAACGTTGATCGATACGGGGGAAGCCTCCACATTGGGAAAACTCCAGGTTTCGTCCTTGGCTTGAAGAGTGGGGAGTTGGTGATTGGGATCAGTAGTGGTGTGGAGAATGAGTTTCCATGACTGGATGATGCCTGCATGCCCGGTGGTGCGATTGCGGATTTTTAAAGTCCAGTTTCCTGAGGCAGGTTCGGCCCAGTTTCGGACGGTCAGGTAAGTCCAGGAATGCACATTGGAGTGTGGCTCATCCACTTCAGGACCAAGCCCACGTGTAAAGGGAGTGGCCAGGACACTTTCTGTCCCATTGGGGGAAATGAGGGAGAGATTGAGCTGCCCCCAGTTGTAATCCTTGAGTGTCAACTGCACCTGTACGTGCTCTACGAAATTGGGGTTGGTGGAAGCGATTATGGTTTCGAGTGTGGAGTTTGGGTCATTGGCCAGAGAGCGATTGATGGTTTGGGAAAGGGTTTCGTTGGAGGCTTCCGGCATTGAGACCCAATCGTCTGCAAGTGCGACGGCGGCCGATGCGTCAATCAGCCCGAAACCATATTTGTGATGCACCTGCAAGTTGGCGGCGTTGTCTGCCCAGCTTGGATTCCTCGGGTCATTTTGCCGTGCCGTTTGGATGAGAATGTGTTGTGCATCCCGCCAGGTCAGTTGAGGATTGCTTTGCAGCATAAGGGCAAGGACTCCACTCACCATGGCCGTTGCGGCGGAAGTACCACCAAACTCACTGGTAAAATCGTACAAAGAATCTCCCCTGGAACCATAGAGATCAGTGGTGACAATATCCACTCCTGGCGCAGCAATAACGATGTTGGCTCCTGGCTCGGCATAGGAGGGAGCCGTTCCATCCTGATTTAAGCCTGCGACAGCAATGGACCAGGGTTGATTGGCATATCCATCAAAGTTGGAATTGTCATCATATCTGCCTCCATTTCCAGCGGCCCAGACATAGAGATTGCCAAGACCATTGCGGCCTTCTTGCACCCCCGTCTGCAATGCTTCGAGAAGTAAGGGACCTGGACCTTCATACACTTCAATGTCTGTATCGGAAGGTCCCCAACTGTTATTATAGATGTCCATTACATCCCGTTGAAAACTAAGGGATTCGGCTTCGGTTGCATCGGAGACACTGCCATCGATAAGTCGAATACCGGCTAGAGTTGCCCTTGGAACAATGCCGAGGCCATACTTTCCATTATCCCGGGCTCCAATGATTCCAGCCACGGCAGTGCCATGAAAATGAGATGTCAACCGAGGTGCCGGGTCCGTGTCAGAACTGAGAAAGTCGTAGCTTAAGGACGCATCATAATTGGCAGAAAGGTCAGGGTGGGTATACTCCAAGCCATCGTCCACCACAGCAATCTGAATGCCTTCCCCATACAAACCCTTTTCCCAAAGGGTCGTCAGGTTAAGGTCAATTTGAGGAGCATCATTCACGGGATTGGAATGTTCACTGTAGAGATGCCATTGCTCTGAAAACAGTGGATCGGTAATGGCCAGAGGCTCTGGATGCGAACGGGAAAACCTTGGGCGAAGCTTTTGTTGCTGAGACCACAAAACACCCGGCAGGGATTGTAGAAGTTGGCGAACTTGGTTGGAATCCCGGGAACGGGGTATCTCAAAAATCGAATACCCCACCAGTCCCTTGAGTGGCCGCAGGTACCGGGCCTTCAGCTTCTCAGCAATCTCCTCCGGCACTGTCCCCGGTGCCAATTTGCACACCCATTGGCTGGATAATCTCTGAGAAGGGAAAAGTTTGGGATTCCGGACTGGTTGGACTGGTTGTTGGACGAATCCTGACTTAGGGTTCGAAGTGTTCTCTACCGCAGTCCATGCATCTCCGTGCTCAGGCAAAAGGTTTTGTAAAACCTGGGGGATAAGAAGCATCCCCAAAACAATGGGGATGAACTTGGGGGGTATAGGTATTTTGGAAAATTTCGCCCACATGGCGATGATAGGAAGGTAGAATAAATAACTTCCTATACAATTAATAGAATCTCAAGCTTTGAAATTTTGACTTCGTCGAAGGTAGCCCTGGTGTTCAGTAACGTATTTGCGCCGAACACCTTTGAGGCGGTTTTTGCCTCGGGTGGCCAGGTTCATTTCTTTTTCGTGCTTTTCCATCCAGGTGGCAAGAATCGAGGAATGTTCCTGAATGCGACTCAGGACGTTTTGTGCACGTTCCGGAATCTGTTCGTCTTCAATTGTTTCTTCCTGCGAACGATCAATCAGAGTGATGAGCCGTTTGACGGCTTCCTGTTTTCTTTCCTGAACATCTTCCAGCAGATCCAGGTCCTTTTTGCCCAAGGCCACTTTTTCTTCGTCCAGCAGTTCATTGCAAATGCGCAAGGCCTTCTGGAGTTGCTGTTCAAAGGTGAGCATGCCTGTTATCCCTTATTGTTGGCAATGTGATTGCCATTCCCCCAACCTTTTTGATGAAATTTGGCCTTGCGGCCTGAAGTGCTGATCAGAGCTTCAAATTTAAGCATCTGATGAGAAGCCACCAGGTTGTAGCTGACCCTCGTCGGTTTGCATGAGCATTTCAGCCCAGGAGTCGCGAAGTTCTTTAATGGTTTTCTCTGCATGCTCTATCGGCTCGGTCTCTTTTTTGAGATTGGCCTGCTGGAGCTGATAATAAACAAAGTCGTAGAGTTTGTAGAGTGTGCCAGGGAGCTCTCCAGGGACATCCATATCCAGAGAGGATTGTAATTCGGCAACGATGTTCTGAGCTTTGATCAAGTTGTTATTGATCGTTTCGTTGCGTTTCATGAAATTCTCTTCCTTGAAACCTTCCTTGGCGGTTTTCATGAACTTGAGGCAACCGTCAAAAAGCATAAGGACGAGTTTGCCGGGACTTGCAGTCTCAATGGATTTTTTGGTGTATGATTTGGCTATCTGTTTAGGATTCATCGAGTCAGCGGGAAACTACAGTATGAGAGAGGTTTTTACCTATCGTTCAGTTGGGGTTAGTTCAACAATGCGTTGATTACAAAGGAATTCTAGACGATTCTGTTAGAAATCAGTTGTTGGGCTAAATTTTTGGTCGTGGCAAGATCAGGAAACTCTGGGTCTTCCAAT
This sequence comes from uncultured Opitutales bacterium, assembly GCA_964432425.1. GTDB lineage: Bacteria > Verrucomicrobiota > Verrucomicrobiia > Opitutales > JABJCN01 > JAYPDO01. Next base: position 6,382 of record CAYSOI010000032.1, read on the forward strand.
TGGGCTTTGCCTTTTTCAACCACTTCTTCACGGACTTCAGGCATCTGCTGGAGGCGTTTGAGCAGGGTCTCAAAACTCAGGTCAGATTGCTCCACACCCGCCGGTTTCTTCGTAGAGCTCTGCGGCTTCGAAACGGGTGGCAACGAATTGGTCTGACTGTTTTGCAGGTTGTTAATCTGATCCATAAACTGAAAATTGGTTGTGGGGTGATAGGCAAGCCTTCCCTATTAGGCAAGTCGGATCTTTCGAAAAGATCTTAAGTAGAAAGGCTTAAATATGTAAATCAACCTAGCATTACTGGATCATCAAATCAAGCACTGTTGAGGTTTGACAAGGATCGCAAAGCGAATGCCCTTTTAAAGTAAGATATGAACGGAAAAACCATACTTCTGGGAGTCACAGGCTCCATTGCTGCCTATAAATCTGCAGATTTGCTGCGAGACCTTCAAGGTCGGGGTGCCGAAGTGCATGTGATCCTGACCGAATCGGCACAAAAATTTATCCCGGCTCTGACCCTCAAAACGCTGTCCAGAAACCCAGTATTGACCAGCCTCTGGGATGAAGAAGCCAGTTGGTGTCCGGGACATATTGAATTGGCAGACAAGGCAGACCTCCTGCTGGTTGCCCCAGCCACGGCCAACATTTTGGCGGAGTTTGCTCATGGGTTGGCTCAGGATTTGTTAACCTGTGTGCATCTGGCCACACGTGCCCCCGTACTCATTGCACCCGCCATGAATGGAAAAATGCTGGATCACCCGGCAACGGTTCAAAATCGCCAGACCCTGGAAAGTTGGGGCTATCACTTTGTCGAACCTGTCGAAGGGGAACTGGCTTGCGGATACTCCGGGAATGGAAAACTTAGCCCAGTGGAGATCATCGCAGACCGAGCAGAAGAAATCCTCGGCACTCAGTAAGCGAAAGGTCTCAAGGCGAAGCCAACCAACTTTCCAACACAGGAAAATATCCCTCAGGAAGACCGCAATCACATGCCCCTTCAAGGACTGACTCCATGTACCCCGGCCGGGTTGTTCCCCTCACAGTATCAGTGGAAAAATAAATCCAGGCGTCTCTCACCAATTCACTCTCATTTTCAAAACATGTGGAGACCTTGCACACTTCCCGGTAATAACACCCCTGGGGGACACCTTCGTATTTATCCAACTCAGCCAAGTGTTGCTTATTGATGATCCAGAAACCACCCCACACGATTTCCCCAACCTTCGGCACAATTGTGGCATACCCGTCAGAATAAATCCAAAACTGAAAATCCCGAATCAATGCCCGGCCAAGAAACTCTGCTCCAGGACAATATTGTTCCATGTGAGCGAAGTTCATGTTGGAACCATAGGCAAAATATGGGATCTGGTTGGAAGTCTCCAATTGCGAATTCACGGGAAATCAAAAAGCTAGCACCGAAAATTAAGTCAACTCACCCTTGTTCAAATTTGATCGAACCCGATGCCAGAATTCCTACAGACCTTACCCCACAAAGGAGAAATCTGTTCCCTGCTTTGTGCATTTCTGTGGGCAACCGCCACCCTCTTCTTTCGAAAAGCTGGAGAACAACTCCCTCCCTTCAGCCTCAATTTTTATAAAAACTCCCTTGTTCTACTCCTGCTGATTCCAACTGCGGTCTTCCTCGGCCACACCTCTATTCCCAATCTGCCCAGTTCGACGTGGCAATTGATCTTCATGAGTGGCCTGATCGGGATCTGCCTGGCGGATTATCTATTCTTTAAAGGACTACACCTTCTCGGAGCTGGCCGAAACGCCATCGTCAACTGCTCTTATAGTCTCTTTATGTTCCTATTTTCCAGCATGTATTTGGGAGAACAACTGCGAAGCGTCCACATTCTCGGCAGCAGCCTGGTCATTGTGGGTATCGTCCTGGCCTCTATCAAATTTCATAAAGACCACCCAACTCTCCCCGCATCCACCAAAGACAGGATCTATGGTATTATTTACGGCCTTTTGGCGATGGCATTAACCGCCATTGGAGTCCTCCTGGTAAAACCCATCATGCAAGAAAACGTATTGCCTGTAGATGTGATCGCCATCCTCAGACTGATTGCAGGGATTCTCGGTGCAGTCTTATTTCTAACCATCACTGGTCGGATGGGAAGCACACTACGCTTAATGCAACACAACTTTCCATGGAAATCCTTTTCAATTGGCACATTTCTGGGTGGGTATCTGGCCATGGTCATTTGGCTCCTTGGCTACAAACACACTGAAGCCAACACGGCTGCCATTCTCAACCAGACCTCGACTCTCTTCACTGTCATCCTCGCGGCAATCTTCCTGAATGAACCCCTCACCAAAGGAAAATCCTTCGGAGCCCTGATTGCCTTCGGAGGCGTTGCCGTCATTCTCCTGAACCGTTGACCCTACATCAAAGATCCGGCCACTCCCCTTCCAACTCCTCCACCTGCCGCTCCAATTCATCCCGAAACTCCTCGCCAACACCCTCCCGTTTCGCAATTTCCACATAAAACGGCACCATGTCATTTTTCTCCAACGCCACCATCGCAATATTGAAAAAAGGCTCCGATTTATCAATAAACCAAGTCTGCCCACCAAAAGCGACCGTCACCCCCTGGTCTGTTTGAAAAACTGCTAGCCGATTTCCCATTTTGAATTACAAACCACCCAGTCCCAACCCAATCCCGGCTGATCGGCAACCTCAAACTATCCGATCCAGAATTCAGAGGCATTTCCGGAAAGAAGCCTCCCCTCAATTGCTGGACGATACCGTTGTCATCGAATCCCCCCTCGAAATCTGCCTCCAATACAAAAAGGACGATCACCACACCGTAACCCGCCCCATCAGCCTCACCATGAGGACACCCGGATCCGATACAGAACTGGCTCTGGGATATTTATACAATGAAGGAGTCGTCCAAACACCAGACGCACTATCAGGCCCAGTAACCACTCCGACTCCCAACCATGTGGAAGTGCCCCTCAGAAAAATCCCCGACCTCCCCGAGTCACGGAACCTCACCACCTCCAGTTGCGGGATCTGTTCCACCACAAGCCTGCAAACCTTCCTCAACCAAAAAATCATTCCACTTCCCGATCCACTGGAGCCAGTTCTCGAAAAAGACTTAATCTACTCACTACCGGAAACCCTCCTGCAAAACCAAACCGCCTTTTCTTCCACAGGTGGGTTACACGCAGCGGCAGCATTGGATAACCAAGGCAACCAACTGACTCTCAAAGAAGACATCGGACGGCACAACGCAGTGGATAAAGTCACAGGGCACCTATTCCAACAAAACCTCCTACCCATCTCCACCCCTCTACTCCTATTGGTCTCTGGACGTACCAGCTACGAAATCGTCCAGAAAACCTTGAAAATGCGAATACCCATCCTCGTAGGAATTGGCCCCCCCAGCAGCCTTGCCATCGAAATTGCAACCCAAGCCCATCTTACCTTGATCGGCTTCCTCTCTGACAAAAAATTCAACGTTTACAGTGCCTCGGAAAGACTAAAACTCTAAACCAAACCTTTACCAAAACACAAAATACTGGAACCACGCTACGCCAACACCATTAGCCCCAACATTTCCTGATGTCTGCACCATCCCCCAATCCTCCCGAAACCACCACAGGAACCCTTCAAGCCAGTGCTCCCCACAAACATGCGGCCGGACTCCAGGCAGTCACAGTCTCCCTTCAACATGTTGCCAGAGAAAGCCTGACCAGAGGGACGATCTCCCTCCTGAAAATGAATCAGAAAAATGGGTTCGACTGCAGCAGCTGTGCCTGGCCCGACCCGGATGACCACCGCTCCTCCTTCGAATTTTGCGAAAACGGCGCCAAAGCCACCGCCTCTGAGAGCACATCCAAGAAAATCACCCCCTACTTCTTTGCCAAATACAGTGTCGAAGAAATTGCTGAACATTCCGACTACTGGATGGAACGCCAAGGCCGCCTGACCCAACCCATGCACCTTGCCCCCGGTGCCACTCATTACGAACCCATCTCCTGGGACAACGCCTTTGAAAAGATCGCAGACCATCTGAAAAAACTTCCCTCCCCTGACCACGCCCTCTTCTACACCTCCGGCAGAGCCAGCAACGAAGCCGCCTACCTCTACCAACTCCTGGCCCGCCAATATGGCACCAATAACCTGCCCGACTGCTCCAACATGTGCCATGAATCCAGTGGAGTCGCCATGAGAGAATCCATTGGAGTCGGCAAAGGCACGGTATCTCTCCAGGACTTTGATAAAGCCCACGTCATCCTCATCTTTGGCCAGAACCCAGGCACCAATCACCCCCGAATGCTGACCACCCTCCAGAAAGCCGCCAGAAGAGGAGCCACCATCATCGCCATCAATCCACTCCGAGAAGCCGGACTCCTCGGATTTTCCCATCCACAGGAACCCGCCGGAATCCTAGGCCAAAGCACTCCCCTTGCCGACCATTACCTCCAAGTAAAGCCCAAAGGCGACATGCCGCTGCTTCATGGCCTGCTCAAAGCCATCCATGCCAACGAAGCCACCAATCCCGGCCACCACATTGATCACGAATTCATTGAACAACACACCGCAGGCTACGAGGAGCTCAAACAACAACTGGAGAAACTAGACTGGAAAGAAATCGTCGAACATTCAGGCATTTCCAAAGCCCGAATCGAAGAAATTGCCGCCTTACTCACCCCACGAACCAACTTCATCAGTTGCTGGGCCATGGGGTTAACGCAACAACCCAATGCCGTGGCCACCATCCAGCAAGTCAGCAACCTGCACCTGCTCCTCGGCGCACTCGGGAAAACCGGCGCCGGCCTCTGCCCCGTCCGCGGGCACAGCAACGTCCAAGGCGACCGCACCATGGGCATCTGGGAAGAGCCCCCCGAAAGCTTCCTCCAGGCACTGGATCAAGAATTTCAAATCACCACCCCCAGAAAACACGGCCACAATACCGTCTCCGCCATCCAGGCCATGCACAAAGGTGACGCCCAAGTCTTCATCGCCCTGGGAGGCAACTTCCTCTCCGCAGCCCCCGACACAGAGTACACCGCAGAAGCCCTCAACAACTGCGACCTCACCGTACAAATCTCCACCAAACTCAACCGCTCTCACACTACGACTGGCAAAGAGGCCCTCATCCTTCCCTGCCTCGTACGTAGTGAAAAAGACCTCCAACCCCAACAAGGCGAACAATACATCACCGTCGAAAACTCCATGGGCATCGTCCACAGCTCCCAAGGCCACCTCAACCCCATTTCCAAACACCTCCTCAGCGAACCCACCATTGTCGCCAAAATCGCACACACCCTCTTCGGCGAAGACTCCCCCATCCAATGGCAAACCCTCGCCCACAACTACGACCTCATCCGCAACCACATCGAAAACACCATCCCAGGCTTTGAGCAATTCAACGAACGCTCCAGAAAACCCGGTGGATTTTATCTCCCCAACGCCGTCAAAGAACGAAAGTTCAACACCCACAACCAAAAAGCCAACTTCTTCACCGAAGACTTCACCCCCATTGAGACCCAACCCGGCCAACTCCTACTGCAAACCCTCCGCAGCCACGACCAATTCAACACCACCATCTACGGCCTCAACGACCGCTACCGCGGCATCCACAACGAACGCCGCATCCTCTTCCTCAACCTCGAAGACATGAAAGCCCAGGGCATCCAACGCGAACAACCCGTCGACATCACCAGCCACTTCAACGACCAAACCCGTCACGCCCCCAACTTCCTCGCCATCCCCTACGACCTCCCCAAAGGCTGCGCCGCCGCCTACTTCCCCGAAGCCAACCCCCTTGTTCCCATTGACAGCTTCGCCGAAAAGAGCCATACGCCCACCTCAAAAGCGGTCATCATTACCATTGAGGCTTCCAAGGTTTGATACCAAATAATTTCACAAATTCATTTCCTCTGAATCAACTTAGTGGAAATCCCAGAACGTAAATAACTTTACATGGACTTTCTTAACAACGCATCCGTACTCATCACCGGCGGGACCGGAACACTCGGTAAAGCCTTGGTGAAAAGACTCCTGTCAAAAGAGTACAAAATCAAACGTTTGGTCGTTTTCTCAAGAGACGAGCAAAAACAATTTCAAATGGCGCAGGAATTCCCCAACAAAGAATTCCCCCAAATACGCTATTTCATAGGAGACATTCGAGACGAAGAAAGAATCAAACAGGCACTTCATGGGATTGACTGCGTCATCCACACTGCAGCAATGAAGCACATCCCCATTGCGGAGTATAACCCGATGGAATGTATCAAAACCAACATCATCGGTAGCCAAAATGTCATCAATGCCTGTATCGAATGCGGAGTCAAAAGAGTCGTTGCCCTATCGACCGACAAAGCTGCGGCTCCAGTCAACCTATACGGTGCCACCAAACTCGCAGCCGACAAACTCTTTGTCGCCGCCAATAATTACGCAGGCGGGCACGACATTCGATTCTCTGTTGTTCGGTATGGCAATGTGATGGGATCAAACGGATCTGTGATTCCCTTCTTTCAGAAGAAAAGAAAGGAAGGAGTTCTCCCGATTACCCATCCAAATATGACACGATTTAATATTACCGTAGATCAAGCGGTTGATATTGTTTTATTTGCGATGGAAAATGCCAATGGAGGAGAGATTTTTGTTCCCAAACTTCCATCATACAGGATTATGGATCTTGCCCAAGCCATTGGTCCTGAGTGCAAAACCGAGGTAGTAGGCATGCGTGAAGGTGAAAAAATTCACGAAGAAATGATCACCAAAGCAGATGCACTCAACACATTCGATATTGGCAAGTATTATGCAATTCTTCCTCCAGCGGCTAATTTTAACATCGATTTATTCCAGAAAAAACATCCTACAACCCTGGTCTGCGAAGGCTTCTATTACCACTCAGGAGAAAATGACGATTGGCTTACCCAAGAAGAGATTAAGGAACTCATCCGGCACCAATTGCCCGGACATTAAACGTATACTTTGAAAGAAAGCTTTACACTCCATGAACGTTGCTGTCATACCAGCCAGGGGGGGGAGTAAACGTATCCCTCGAAAAAACATACGATATTTTTGCGGAAAACCAATCATAACTTATTCAATCGAAGCAGCCAAAGAATCAGGTCTATTTGATCGAATCATCGTGTCCACGGAAGATCCGGAAATTGCTGCAATTGCAGAGGGCTGTGGAATTGAAGTACCGTTCCTGCGCCCGGCTGAACTTGCGAAAGATCATATTGGTGGAATCGAGGCGATTCGCCATGCCATAGACTGGTGCCAACACCATTTGGAAAAACCCGATTATGTCTGCCGCATCTATGCAACCGCTCCTTTTATCGAGGCGTCAAAAATTTGCGAGGGATATACAACCCTGGTGAACAATCCCGGCACGGAATTCACATTTGCGGCAACCACGTATGATTTTCCCATTTTCAGAGCCTTCCAATTGGAAACCACTGGTACAACCAAGATGTTCTGGCCAGAATACGAACACACGATGTCCCAAGACCTTCCTGACGCGTTCCATGATGCGGGTCAATTCTGTTGGGCATCCAATGAAACCTGGCAAGAAAAGGATGACATTTTTACCGCTTGCTCCCGGATTGTCCTGCTTGACCGATCCATGGTACAGGACATTGATACACTGGAAGATTGGCGACAGGCCGAGGCACTCTACAAGGTCCTCGAATCCACCAGGAGTAGTAATTAATGTATTACAATTTGTTGGAAAAACTGGCGGTCTTGGACCGTTGCCATAGTGGCCCCGAAATGCTGGAAGCCTATGAATTGCTCACTGGTCATTATCCGGGAAGTCGGTTGCTCAAACATAATGCCGACCAACAAGCGAACCATTGGACAGTCCCCCCATTTTGGACTTGCCGAAAAGCCGAATTGCGGAACGGGGAAGGAAAAATCCTCGCCAGTCGCGATCAGCACAAGCTCCAAGTGTACAGCTATTCGCCCCCTGTAAACAAAACTGTAAGTTGGGAAGAGTTGGACCGGCACTTGTTGTCGGATCCGGACCGGCCAGAATCCATCCTTTTCCATTTTCGGAATCAATACAACCATACCCATCCGGAATGGGGCTTTTGTATCCCCCATACCTTGCGAAGGCAACTGGATAAAAACACGCAGTACCATGTGCACATCGATAGCCAGTTGGAATATGGTCCCCCCATGCTACAGTCGGACTACCACCACCAAGGCGAGTCGGATAAAACCTTCCTCTTCCTCGGTCACTTTGACCACCCGACCCAAGTGAATGATGGGTTGGCCGGGTGCATTGCCGCCTATGAGATCATCAAGCGACTGGGTAACCAAAAGACCCGCTTTTCCTACAGGGCGTTTGCCAGTGTCGAAATTGTGGGTTCGGCCTTTTACCTGAAGGAACCAGTAGCCCGCCCTGGGGATATCCATGAAGCTCTTTTCCTTGCCCTTTCCGGGATTGGTTCCCCCCTCGCCTACCAGCAAACATTTTTTGGCCAGGCATATATGGACCAGATTGCTGCGTTCCTTTTGTCGATGAGGACGGAGGCTTCCAGCAATGTCTACCCTCACCGAGGATTGATTGGCAATGATGAGAACCACTTCGACTCGGCAGGATATGAAATTCCATGTGGCACCCTCGTGAGATGGCCATTCCCTCAGTACCATACCGACTCCGACAACATGGGGATCACCTCAAGGGAATCCATGGAAGAGGTGATAGGCTTTGGATTGCAGGTGGTGGATGTGATTGAAAACAATGCGACCTTGCAAATGGCAAATCCGGGATTGCCCTGTTTGTCGCATCCGGATATCGACCTCTATCTTAGCCCAAGTGTAATCAGCGGGATCAATTTTAACGATCCGGGGGATTCCGGTAGGTTCCCGTGCAAATTACCTGCCCATGAAGTCGAATACCTGGAAAACCATACAGGGCAGCTCAATCCCTTTATGCAAAACATCCTCCGAATGGCCAATGGGGAGCATACGCTGTTGGACATTGCTGTAAAATCCCAGATGCCCTTTGGGTTCGTCCTTGCTTATGCAAAGCAATTGGAGTCGAAGGGGCTGGTGCGTATGCAACCATATTTCCCATGAATTTCTTAATTACCGGAATGTTCAGGTCGGGCACGACCATGCTCGCCAAAATGCTGGATGCTAACCCGCGGATCATTTGTGTCTCAGACCCATATGCCCCCTTGTACAAATCCTTCCGCAACCGAGTCGCGGAGGAGTCAGGTTTCGTGGACATAGATCCCCTTGAACCCCTGAACGACTACTATTTTGAGCCTGCTCAGAACAACCTCTTCCAGTCGATCCAGGAAACAGGCTTGGATCTCAGCTTGCCTACGGAGGAATTGGAAAGCCTCCGCGAAAGGATTCACAAACATTGCCAACCCTACTCCCCGGGTATCTCCAAGTTTCTCCGGGACCTGGATGGTTCGAATTATACCGACCTCTTCAAAAACGGCAACCGGCTCTTAGCCCAGGCATATCCCAAGGACGGAGCGCAAGCGGTCGGCTCCAAGGAAGTCTGGATCGGGGAATTTGCCCCGCATTTCTTCCGGTTGGCTCAAGGGAACAAGGTCGTCTTTGTTGTGCGTGACCCACGGGCTGTCGTCGCATCGAACTACGCATCCCCTGGTATTTATCCTTTGCTCTTTTTGATCCGGCAGTGGAGGAAACTTGCCTCGCTTGCCTGGTGGTTTTCACAGGGACATAGCCAAGCCATGCTGCTTAAATACGAAGAAGTCGTGGCGGATCCCGCCGGGGCAGCCCAATCACTTTGTGAATTTCTGGATGTGGATTATTCGGCGGACATGTTGGACCCCGGAGGATATCGTGATGGGGATGGCAAACCCTGGAAGCAAAACTCCTCGTACCAGGATATTGGCGGAGGCTACAAGGGGCAACAGTTTGAAAAACGATCATTGGAAAAGTGGAAAGAAGTACTCCCGCCCATGTATACCCAGGTCGTGGACACCCTTTGTTATTTTGAAATGAAGCTGTTGGGCTATACCCCATCCATTCCTGTTGTTACCAGTGTGCTTCTTGATTTTGAAGACAATGTGGAGACCTTTTCCGAATGGATCCGCCCTTACTCCAACTACAACTATTTCAAAGAGATTTCGGTCGAGCTGTATCGCCATAGGCTATTGTCCGACCAAAAGGAGGTTTCCACCAATGTGCAACAGTTGCTGTCCTTGCTCCCGGGCATCCATGAAGGACTTTGCTCAAACGCTGCCCGATAGCTCCGCATGAAAATCGGCATACGGGCAGATTCATCCGAGGGAATTGGTGGTGGGCATACCATGCGCTGCCTCTCCCTGGCCCATGCATTACGTGCCAAAGGCGCAGAAGTTGTATTCTTTACCCGTAACTTGCCAGGCAATTTGGACAATCTCGTATTGAACAAGGGTTTTCAAATCGTGCATTTGCCTCCTCCCGCGTCCGGAGGATGGAACACCATTGGCAATCCAATCCAGTGGTTGCAGGAAAACGAAGCCACCGATGCCCAGGAAACCATTCGGGAAGCTTCAAATTCCCCGTGGGATTTATTTATTGTCGACCATTATGCCCTTGGCTCCACCTGGGAGACTCAGGTCGGTCAAATGGGTGGTTCCCTCCTTGCCATAGATGACCTTCCCAACCGCAGGCATGAATGCCATTGGCTCTTGGACCAAACCTACGGCAGGGACCCTGCTGATTACAAGGGAAGGGTTCCCAGCGACTGCCAACTCCTCTTGGGCAGTGGTTACGCATTGCTTCGTAAACAATTTTCCAATGCCCGCCAGGCTGCTCTGGAACGTCGTCAGCAATTGGAAGGAATTCGGAAGGTCCTCGTTTGTGTAGGCACCATGGACGATACCAACTCCATCCCCAGGATTCTTTCCGCCCTGGCATCGGTGGATTGGGTCGGGGAGACGGAACCCAATGTCGATATAGTCCTTTCCTCCAAATCCCCCCACCTGGAAGCCCTCAAAGAGTTTACCAAAGGGATATCCCTCCCAACGGTGATCCATCTGGACGTGGAAGATATGGCCGCAATAATGCTGGAGGCCGACATTGCAATTGGAGCCGCTGGCTCTACTTCCTGGGAAAGGTGTTGCTTGGGATTGCCCTCTGTCCTTCTCGTCCTGGAGGAGAACCAACGACAGATCGGGGAAAAACTTGACAGAATCGGCGCGGCCATCGCATTGTCAGACACGCCAAATCTGGAAGCCAAGATTATTGAATCAATACAAAAGTTGATCCGTGACCCCAAAGCCTACCTTACCATGAGCTCGATTGCGACAGATCTCTGTGACGGAGCAGGTGCCGCCAGGGTGGCCTCAGAAATATGGAAGTAAAACAGTCATTTTATATTGATAGGAAAGAGTATGGTTCTGGGCATCCCTTCATTGTGGCTGAGATCGGTATCAATCATAACGGCGACATGGACCTAGCCATGGAAACAATCTCGGCAGCGGCCAAGGCAGGAGTCGATGCGGTGAAATTCCAGAACTACCAGACCGAAGACTTCATCTTCGACCAGAAACTGCGATTAAGGTATCAAAGTCAGGGCAAAGAAGTGGATGAACCCCAGTATGACATCTTTAAGCGTTGTGAATTAAGCAAAGGCCAACTGGTTGATCTGCACAGAGAATGTTCAAGACTGGGAGTAAACTTCCACAGCACCCCCACAAGTGTAGAGGGTATTCAAGATTTGTTGTCACTGGGGTGCAATGTTATCAAAAATGGGTCAGACTACCTAACAAACCTTCCACTGATCGAAGAAATGGCCAAATCAGGACAGCTGGTGGTCTTATCAACTGGAATGTCCACTTTATCTGAGATTGATGATGCAGTTCAGGTATTCTTGTCTACGGGTAACAAACAATTGATTTTATTGCACTGCACTTCTTCCTATCCAACACCACCTGAACAGATTCATCTCGCCAAGATGAGAACCCTCTCAGACGCATTCGGTCTGCCAGTCGGATTCAGTGACCATTCGGTAGGGCCAACTGCAGCAATTGGAGCAACAATTTTAGGCGCCTGTTGGATTGAAAAACACTTCACATTGGACCGGAATTTAGAAGGTCCAGACCACTGGTTCTCCATTGACCCCACAGAACTAGAAGATCTGGTGAAATCCGTTAGAGACGTGGAAAAGATGGTAGGTTCATCGGCCATCACACCAACCTCTGAAGAAGCCATAAGTCGGAGGGATTTCCGACTCTCTTGTAAAGCAAAACAAAACTTGGAGGCAGGAACGATTGTTTCGGGCAAAGATATTGTTTTTCAACGCCCCGGAACAGGTTATGCTCCCAAGTACGAAGATTTTCTTGTAGGATTAAAACTAACTCATCCCATTCACGCAGGAGAACTATTCGAAAAACGGCATTTTTCATGACAACCCAAGAAACACCAATTACTTTCGACCCTGTCTGGGAGCAAAAGTACAGTGATGGACACGCTCAAAATTATCC
>CAYSOI010000033.1:0-18639 GCA_964432425.1 uncultured Opitutales bacterium
TCGTTGGTTTCATTCCATTTTACGGACACCGTGTCGGCAGACATTTGCAGGGCATCCCCGGCCATGAAGTAGAGTGAACCCGAAGCTTCCAGCACTCTGCCATCGTTGTTGAAGACCAACCCGAGGTTCGCATCCGTCACTCCAACTTTAAAATCTCCAGCTCCCAGAGCGACGGTTGCATTCTGAGCAATCACTTCGATGGAGTCATCATCGGCATTGTAGGCAAAACCAAAGTCACCACTCAGCTCAAATGCATCAGCAATGGTGGCAGTGAAACCGGAGACACTCACCTCTTCGAGCAATGTGCTGGCTTCCAGATTGTTGAAAGCGTATCCATTGTTCCCGATTTCGATGAGGTGATCGGTGTAGTCGTTATCGGTATTGTTGAATCGAACCGAAACAAAGTCCGCAGTGGGCAACGTGAAATCGCCACCGGAAATGTTCAGGTTGCCGGAGGCTTCCATCGCGACTCCGTTTTCTTCAACGATCAATCCGAAAGAGGCATCGCTCACTCCCACTTCAAATCCACCTGCCGCAAGAGAGACGTTTACATTCTCACCTGCCACTTGAAGCAAATCATCATTCTTCTCGAACCAGAAATCTCCATCCAGGGTGAATCCACCCAAAGTAAGAGAGGCCGATCCCGCCACACTGGCCACTTCTCCCGAGGAGCCATCATCATCAAACGTGACAATGTCACCGCCATCATCGGCAATGGTTAAATTCGCATCCTCATAATCCACGACGGTTTCCACGGCGGAACCATCGGATTCTTTCCCAAGCCCAAGGTTAAAATACAAGGCAAAATCACTGGCAGACAGATTAAAACTGGGGATGCCCTGAAGGCTGGCACCAGCAGCACTACCTTCCATTGTGAGCCAACTACGGTTGTCGGCATCATCCACAGTCCTGTAAAGAGCTAAGCCGAAATCGATATCGGTAAAACTCAAGCCCATCGCACTCCCGGAATCCGCCGGACCATCCCGGCCAAAGAATCCCGTGACATCACGCAGGCCAATGGTCCAGCGTTCCACCGTTTCAGTAGTCTCGTCATTGAGGGAAATGATTGTATTCTGGGAGCCCAGATCAAAGACAATGCTGCCTTCCAGATAGAAGGAACCTGCGACCTCCAGACTGCCGTCAAAAGACAGAGAATCCGGTGCAGTCAGAAAGTAATCAACATTGAACATTTTGCCCAACTGATCGGCATCCACAACATGGTCTGCCGCCAGGCCAAACCCTTCACCCGCCACGAGTTCCCGGGCGGTCAAGGTAATGCTATCGGCGTTCTCCGTTATATCAAAATAGATGTCATCGGAAAACCCGTACAAACCGGATGCATCCGCAAAGCTCCCCTCGATCACGCTGAACGTGAGGATTTCAAAGCTATCGCCCACTTCCGGCGTAAAATCATTGATCAGTTGAATCGTCAACTTCCCGTCCAAATCGGCCAGATTGTCTACCTGCACCTGGTCGTAATCCGTACCCGCCGTAGTTCCACCAATTTCAATCACCAACTCACCGCCGGAATCCTGGGTAAAGTTTGTAAAATTCTGGACTCCCGGAGAGTTACCAGGAGAGACAATGCCATTGTTGACGACATCCGCATCAGCAGAACCTGATCCCTGCAAAACTTGGTCTTCACCTACTGTTAATTCACCACCGGACACCTCCGACTCACCACCTTCCGAGACTACACGCAGCCCCTTCTTTTCTTTATCCTCTTTTCTGGTTGTCGTTCCCACCGCTGTAGCAACCCCAAGATCCACGGCGACACTCCCCTGCTGAAGAATCTCCAGGACACCAGCATCCTCCTCTTCAGCTGACGTTTCATCGCCCGACATTACTGGCAAATCCTGCTGACCAACGGGTTCTCCATCCTCCTCAACAGTACTTTCATTCGCCGCATCTTCACCCTCCACTAAATCCAATTCACCCACCTCCAGCTTCGCCCCATTTTCTTCCTCAACATCCACCGCCTCAATTCCCGTAAAAACATCCAAATCCGCCAAACCCACTTCCCCTTCCAAAGAGGCTAATGCATCGTCATTTTCAAAGACTTCGATCGCACTGGGAGCCTCATTTTCAGAATTAAATTCCTGAGTAAACTCGAACGCAGCATCTGCAACAGCCAACCCGTCCGCGGATAACATAATCCGAGGTTCCAGGGTTTCGATGGCAAAATCTTTTTTGGGGCGATGCATGCAATCAATTCATGCTTTCCAATGGAAGCATGCATGCAGTCACGCCAATCCCGGAGAGGTAATTCGGGATCTGAAAAGACATGGATCGGGGTCTGGCAAGCCAGCCTTTACAGGGGGGGTAACTGTCATGAAGGGGGTGAGGGTAAGATTCGTATAGATGACCAATTCACCTAAAAGTTCAAGTCAGAACTTCGTAAATTTCCGGAAAAATCCGGGACCTCAAATAAGAGACAGAAGAAAGCCTACCGGCCAAATTCCATGCTATTGAGGGCAAACATCTCTTCGAGCCAACGATCCTGTCGCATTACGGATTTTCGGCGTCGATAAGCTTGGCGAGAGGCATTTTTCTGGGCTTTCTGAAAGACTTTTAATGCGATCCACCGGGAAAATGGAAGCTGCAGCCGAACCAGAGAATGTGCAGTGTGGCTCAACCAAATCGGGCAATGTTTTTTGATCAATTCGTCCTCAAATGAAGCAAAGAGCACTGCACTGCCGGGGTCTCCCTGTCGACCGGAACGGCCAAACAACTGTCGGTCAATGCGACGCGACTCATTCATCTCTGTGGACAGTACATGTAGACCTCCAAGTTCGGCAACATCGCGACCGAGCTTAATGTCTGTGCCTCGGCCAGCCATATTGGTGGCAACGGTGACAACGCTTTCCTCCCCTGCCCTGGCAATGATCATGGCCTCTTCGCTTTCACTGCGGGCATTGAGAACACGGGAAGTAATTCCCCGATCCTCCAGCAACTCAGCAACATGCTCACTGTCATGAATACTGCGGCTGCCCACAAGGATGGGCCTTCCGTCTTTATGAGCCGCCACCACTTCTTCGACAATTGCGGCCCATTTCTCCTCTAAAGTCAGGTAGAGACGGGGTTTATGCTCCGTCCTTCGGCAGGGCTTGTGCACAGGAATCCGAAGAAAGGAGAGGTTATAGATACGCCAGAATTCCGGGGCGGCTTCTCTAGCAGTACCGGTAATTCCAGAGACTTGTCGGAAAAAGTTAAAAAATCTCTGAAAGCTCAGGGATGCCATGGATTCTGTGGGGTCTGTAATGGGCACACCTTCCTTCGCCTCCACCGCTTGGTGCAAGCCTTGTTTCCAGGATCTCCCTTCCATCAACCTCCCCGTGAAATCATCCACAATCACGATTTTATCGCCCTGCACCACGTAGTGCTTGTCCCGGTGATAATACAATTGGGCGACGAGTGCCTTCACCACCAGTTCCCTCATCCAACCCGCCCCACGATATACACTGTCGAGCTGGTTCGCCTGTTCCTCAATTAATGAATCTGTGGCAGGCAACAAC
Source organism: uncultured Opitutales bacterium (assembly GCA_964432425.1). GTDB lineage: Bacteria > Verrucomicrobiota > Verrucomicrobiia > Opitutales > JABJCN01 > JAYPDO01. The sequence goes on from CAYSOI010000033.1 coordinate 3,516, forward strand.
TTGATTTGCTGTCTTTTATCCTCCCGTGTATAGTGCTCATCCTTCTTGAGTTTTGTGGCTAAAGAACTCGCTAACTTGATGGCATTGGAAAGGGCTTCATTCTGTTGTTTTCGGCTGATGATCAGGGGAGTAATCGCTTCATCGATCATCAGGTTGTCGGCCTCATCCAGGATCACGGTGTGCAAACCGCGTTGAATGATCTCATCGGTAAGATCCCGTGCTCCATGAAGCATGTTTCGGACTGCACGAATCTGAGCAGAATGCATCTGCCCAAGCCGCAAACGATCCCGGAGGAAGTCCGCCACAAGCTCTTTAGCCGTAGTGTAAACGACCTGTGATTTATAGGCTTCCTGCCTTTCCCTGGGCTCCTGCTTCTGGGTAACATGGCTAACCGTCACCTTACAGAAGTCGTATAGCGGATGCATGATTCGGGCATCCCGTTCAGCAAGATAATCATTGGCAGTTACAATGTGAACCGGCAATTCCATCCAACCCGCCAAAACACCGGCCATGGCAATCGTGAGAGTCTTTCCTTCCCCGGTTGCCATTTCCACAATATGGCTGCCGCCCAGAGCTAAAGCTCCCATGACTTGTTCACGATAGGGGCGAAGTTGCAAAGTTCGGTCAGAAATCTCGACCAGTAAGGGCAATAATTTTGCCCGCTGTACCTCTCCGGTTAATCCCTGACGCTTGACTAGAGGCTGCAAGGCCTTGACCCGAAGCCTCAGATCGGTGTCAGAAAGTCCACGAAGAGTTTCAGCTTCCTCTAATATCTGCTCCGCCTGCTCCACCAGGGATTTCTCCGGTCGAAAAAGTAGTTTGGCACGGCCAATCAGATTGTGCACGAATCCATCCAGACCTTCGATCGGCTGGTATTTCACCAGAAAATCCGTCTTTTGAAAATCTGACGTCGTGCTTAGCATGGGAGTGAAAACCTGGAGCCCACTGTAATCTGTTCGTGCGACAACATATCAGATCTCGAAACGCTCCTGAAGGAGTTGCCGGAGCAGTGTGAACCATTGAACAAAATAAGGTGTAGCCGGAAGATCAAAACGTACACGGGCGATTTGGTCATGCATCAGGGAAACTTCGTCCATCTCCGGTGCTGTAACAATCTTTCCCTTTACCAAAAAGAAAGGTTCCACAGCTCTCAAACCCGTATCATCGGATTGCACTTCAATGTCGCCTCCCCCACCCCAGCCGAGTCCGGCATGAGGCAGCAAATGTTGTTCCCCCTGGATGAATTGCAAGTCCGACAAGGGCAGTTTGTGCTCGGCTTGCCCCGGTATCCGGATGGAGGCTCCCTTCACATCATCATTAAAGAGGTGGCGGGCATGCCGTTGTTTGACGACAGCGTTGAAGGTGTAGTCTCCGGGATTGATAATGAGGCCGACTTTGGAGCCGCGATTGACCCAGGCATTGTGCAGATGTCCCGTTTGGGGAGCGACCCAAAGCCCGGCCACTTGTGCCTTGTATTGGAGAGAGGCAATGTCGCTTTTTAATTTGGAGATTTGCCCTTCAATCGCTTCCTTTCGTTTGCGAACCGGAATCATGATGTCGGGATTGGTCATCGACATTTGTTCGAGGGTTTTGACCTGACTGAGCTGCGCCTCGGCACGTCGAAGGAGTATGTCCAATTCAGGGTTGTCAGTCTGAAAGATACTTGAGCCCCTCTCCACCGGATTGTGAGATTCCAATATGCCTCCACGGAGATTGCCTTCTACACTGGCATAAACGTCAGCATGCTCCGCAGTCGCCACCACGCCGCTGGAATAAAAGGAATTCGGCATGGGCACAAACCCGAAGAAACCGATCAACGCAATCCACGCCACAGAGGACACTGCCATGGCACGGGGGCGAAAGTGCTCAATACGAGTTTCGGCAAACAGGTAACGGATGTGCTTGATGATGGGCACGATGATGAAAGTCACCAGGCCGATCATGGCCGCGATGAAACCGAGTCCAAAGAAACGGTCCGCAACAAACCACAGGATGGCACTGAAGATAAAGAGCCGGTAAATCCAGCCAGCTACAGCAAAAACACAGAGCCAAAAACTTTCTTTGGTCGATTCAGCAATCGATTTCCCATCCTTGTTGCCGTAAAGAAATTTTTCACAGACATAGAAAAATTGCCGGGCCGCCCGTTGGTGGAGATTCGGAGTATCCGTCAGGTCGGAAAGGATGTAGTAGCCATCAAACCGCATGAGTGGGTTGATGTTCAGCAACAGTGTCGAAACCGAGGCCACAAACATGACATTGTAGGCAACCGCATGAAGAATCCCGTCTCCAGTATTGACCCAGACCAAGGCCGCAATGGAGGCCAGAAACAACTCCACCATCATGCCGCCACTGCCAACCAACACTCGTTTCCAGCGTTCCCGAAAAGCCCAGGCCGCCGTGGCATCCACAAAAGGTATCGGATTGAAAACCATCAGCATGATGCCGCAGGTATGCACTTCCCCCCCATACTTTTTCGTAATGTAAGCATGCCCCCCTTCATGGAGAAACTTGACCAGCAGAAAGACACCGTAGAGCCACCCGATATTGGCCGGATTCAAAACCCCTTCGGACTGATCCACCAACTCACCGAAATGACTGAACGCGGTATTAAGCCCAACAGCAACCACGGCCAACCAGATCACAAAGCCGAACCTACTGAAAATCAGCTTTGCAAACGGCATCGTCTTATCCAGCAAGCGGTTCGGATCAAAGAGAGGGATCCTCACAAACAGAATGCTCATGAGCTTCGCCCTCAACTCCCGTTGCTTTTGCTTGCGAAAACGATCAAACAATCGAACGGCATCCGGAGAGACATCGGACTGCAACAAACTGGCTTGGTAAAGCTGGGCCAGCATCCGGATCACTTCCTCCTGGCCTGGGGCGTTGTCCGGGTCTTCTTCCAAACACTTCTGCCAGGTTTCATCGACTGTCCGCTCAGAACTCAATCGTGCAATGAAGGCATAAGCTTCAGGGCGAAAACGGAAAAAACGATTGTTGAAACGATCGTAGAGCACGTACCAGGATCGCCCCCGAAACGCCTGCTTTTTGATCTGCACCGAAGGCCGTAAATTGATTCGATGACCCTGCACCCGGTGCCAGGAATCACTGTATAATGTCCGTTCTTGTGACATGGAATTAAACGGGTACCGGGTTTACCACCAAAGTTTGAGGCGAAGGAAATCCACGAGACGATGGGTACAAATCCACATCAAACTACGTTCCCCTGCGTTGATTTTCGCAATGCCACTCATACCGGGACGCCACCAATCTTCCACTGCCCCCTGAATGTCGCCATTTACATAGAAGACATTCCCAGCACTGTCTGGCATCGCAACAGGTTCAATCCGGATGACATCAAAGGGAAAATGTGAGTCGGGCTTACTGTTGAAGGCAAATTCACCATTCACGCTGTCAGTAATATCGTGAATATCCCGCTCATCCGCCTTCATCTCAACGTACAAGTTGTCCATCCGGGTCATTCGCATGAGCAAATCCCCTTTTTCAACTGGGGCTCCAATCCGATCGGTAAGATCACCTTCCACGATAATCGCCTCGTAGGGTGCTTCCACATTGGCTCGACGGATTCGATAATCCAGCAACTCCAGATTGGCCTGCGACTGCTTCTTCTGGGCTTGAGCAATCAGCATGTCAGAGATCCGGCGTTCCGCTTCCGCCTTTTCCGCTTCACTGGCAAAACGTTGGATTTCGGCGAGGGTGTTGGCACGTTCGAGGAGCAATTCACTGGTATCGAGCCTCAATAAGGGTTCCCGTTCATTCACTAGATCCCCCACTTTCACCATGACTTCGGAAAGGAAACCTTTGAAGGGAGCAGGCACATGAGTGATCTCACTGCTTTGTAATATAAAAGGGGCTTCCACCCGATACTCCACCCGGACAAAGATCAAGGTCAGTAGCACCGCAGTACCAACAATTGCAAAAAGTTTACGCCAGGTGTGCCGATATCCCAGCAGGCCACCAAGGCTGTCACGGACCGCATCCAGCATCCGTGCTCCAAACCAGCGGGTTTGTTTCTTCATATCCACAACCCGCCGTTCGACCTGATCTGCCAGCACCCGGGCCGCTTTCACATCCGTCTCCAGAAAAGGCTCCGTGGCTCGCTCAAAGGTCAATGCACCCACCGTCTTCTCTCCATGACGAAGGGGCACTGACAATAGATGCTCCACACCCTCGGCCTTCGCATAGGTTTCATGGTCTCGAAGAATAAAACCACTTCCCTTCGGGGCAGGATACAGCAAGTCTTCATCCTGATCGACACACTCCTCCATCACCGACTCCAATAATCCCACAATGTCCATCTTCTTCTCAAAGCGGTCCAAATTGCTGATCGCCTGAAGGCGGACATACGGTTCCTCATGGTAGCCGAGGGAAACCCGTTCACAATTGTAGCGACGCTTGGCCTCATTGCACAAAGCCATGACCATCGCTTTATATTCCTTCTGCTCATTGAGGAGGCTGAGAATATCCAGAGTCTGTACACAATTGCGGACATCGGCCTGACTCAATTGCAACTGCTGGTTACGAATATACAGTGCAGGCGTATTGGCAATGAGCCGTAAAATGCCACCCAAATCCTCATCCAACGGCAAATCCTTCTCAAAATATAACAACGCCGAACACCGCTCCCCTTCGGCAACCTCCAGCTTCAACAGCATGGCAGAACCCGAACGAACCGGTTCCTCTTTCCTGGTGGCATAGCCCTGTTCTTCACATTCAGCCAACCATTCATCAAAAGCTTCCCCCCGCATTGCCACCGGCAACGAAGGTTTCTCTGAGTGTGGGGCAAAAGCAATGATCTGAACCTCTCCATCGCCTTCCCGGCTTCGGCGCAGGACGCAGGATTTATCAGCACTCGTATGCTCCACCAATGCATGAGCAAATCGGCTCCAAAAAGTGGCTTGTGGACCGGTAAACTCCTGACATTCCCATAATGCCTGGCTAAGCTTTTCGTAGAAAAGAGTCATAAAAAATGTCGTTTACATTAGAAATTGAAACCTTCAATAATGCGAATATGACAACATCCAAGGGCAAACGTCCCCACATCCTATTCTTATTCCTGCCATTAATCGCTGCTATCTATATCCTTGGTGGATGTGGTGGGGGCGGAGGAAGTGGTGACTCGGACTGGCCTCCCAGTGCCTCACAACTCGAAAGCCTGACCTACATTCGCCCCGTTGACGACGACCTTCCTCTCGGTGAATATCATTACACTTTTGTCTCAGAAACATTTGATGCCAACACCTCCGTATCCACAGGCACCTATACCGAAACCCAGAGCAACACATCGGGAGCCTACACGTATCAACAGACTTCCAAGACAGAAGCCACCCTCACCTTCGATCGGCCAGGCAACCTCGTAACCGACACGCTGACCTTCACTGCCAAAGGGATGGGCACATTTATCAGTGACGAATCCGATGGTGTCACCGGAAGCTTCACATTGAATTAAACACTTCCTGCTTTGGTGAAGCTGGGTGTTTAAATGCCCTCGACATCATGTCGTCCAAACCCTTCCCAGCCTGTCTCCGTCCAGCAGTCCATTTCCTGGCAAGCACTGTATTTCTTCTCACAGCATGCCAGTCACCCCAGGTCATCTTTGAAGAAGAAACCCTCAAACAGACAAAAGTTTGGGAAGAAGCCGTCTCCACTCAGTCTCAGACAGAGAAAGCGACCATCACCTGGGAGCAGGCACTGGCTAGCCTACAGTCCAACAACATACAGTTATTGAAGGCACAGGCATCCATTGAAGATGCCCACAACGCAGTAAAACGGGTAAAACATACCCTACTCCCCAAGCTGTATTTACAAAGTACCAGTAACACTTCGATCAGTGACCTGGATCAACTGTCCCTCGATCAGTTCACCTTTCGACTCTACGGCTTTCTCAACATATCAGGACTGCTCAAATTCCAACCAAGGCTGTTTGCCGCAAAACTGGCAACCATCTATACAAAAATCACCTACCAACTGCGGGAACGGGAACAGATCATCGAACTCTACCGGATCTTTCTTGAAGCCGCGGAAACCAATGCAAAACGGGAACAGCTTGCCAACGCCCGGGAATTTCTGGAACAAAACCAGGAAACTCCGCTCTTGTCTCAGTTGAACCTCACCAAACAGGAAAACCAACTGGAATCGGCTCAAATCTCTCAGGCCAACAACCTCTCCAAGTTGATTGGCGACCATAGCCATTTCTGGCTTCCCTCCCCTGAAACCCTCCCCTCTCTGGATTATGAGATCCCAGAAGACCTTGCCCAATTTGCCACAATCCAATTCGGAGAACTGGAAACTAAACTCTACGCCCTCGAAATCATCAGAGCGCAGGCTGAAATCAAACGAATCGGCTTCCAACGCTGGCCAGACTTCAACCTCGCTCTATCCGGTCCACCCCTGCTCCAAAACTCAGCTGGAGAAACCAAATATTGGTCTGCGGAAGATGTTCGCTTGAATGCCTGGGCCTTTTGGAATTTTGATGCTCAGGGACTGTTCCGGTCTCAACTAAAATCCAAACGCCGGCTCCACACCATCCAATTGAAAGAAATTCAGCAAACCCGAGCCCATTCAGCCCGCAAACTGGTGAATCTACTCGAACAGATGGTCAAACTTCAGAAACAGGCCACGCTTTTGGCGAAAGAACTTCAGACTCCAGAACTGGACCCCACCATTCAGGACCCCTTAAAAAAAGAAGAAGAACAACTGAAGAAACAGATCCTTGAGTACACCCTGCTTCTCTTATTCTTTGATAATGAGTTTAACCAAAAGTTAAATCTCCCCGACTAATGATTTTTTCCGCCCAGCCGTTTCCATTCAAGAGAGCAGCCCTCCTGCTTACGCTACTTTTCACCAGTTGCGACCCCAGAGAAAAACCGTCTATTGCTAGCCAGGCTCAGCCAGTATGGAACCTCAATGACTTCGAGCAATCGGATTACCTCCTCATGGCCATCACCAAGACCGAAGTCAAAATCAGCGAGACACAAACCCTCCTCAGTTCACAGGATAACAACCTGGAAATACTGGTAAATGAAACCAACTCCACCATGGAAAAAGGTGAGATCTGGGGACGCTATCACACCGCCCAAATTCAGGACCGCATCAACAAAACCCAACAACTCATTGCCCAGACCCAGTCCGAAATCAACAAACGCCTCGAAATTGACATCCCGCAACAACTTCTGGAACTCGATGAAAGCATCCGCAAAGCCGAAGAAGCCCAACGCATCCAATCACAAATCGACAAAAACCCCAACCTGGCCAAGAACCCCGCCATCGCCAACCTCCTTGGAGGGAAGTCTCCGTCCACCATTAGCCCGGAGAAACTGGCCTTACTCAAAAAACAAAAGGAACACCTCGAAAAAACAAAAAACTCCCCTCCCCCGGAACTCCAGAACACCCTGGATCAACTCAAAGAGAAACATGAGCAACTGGAAAACCAATTGGCCAGCCCCGATCTTACCATGCCTTTCCGAGGAACCCTCCATCTCCTCATTCCCGATTTCAAAGGCAAAGGCAGTTACCCGGTAAAACCTCAACAACTGCTTGCCCAATGTGAGAAAGAAGAAAGCCTCCTCTTCTACCTGGATGCCTCCACCCCCTACCTCACCGACACAGACCCCCAGCAATTGACTCTCCGGCATACCCAGGTAGGCAAAGAACCAACCATGGCACCCTTCTCCGACACCAAAGTGATTTGGAACGGCAACCAACGACAACGTTATCTCACCTTCCAGCCCCCCACTCCCCAAGCCTACCTCAATCATACGGACAAATACCTCCGGGTGCAGATTCTACAGAAACTTCCCCAAACCTGCTACCTCATCCCCAAACTCACTCTACTCAACTTTCATAAACAGAGCACTTCTCCAAACTGGAAGGCACTACTGGAAAAACAACAACCCGATTACCACATGGTCGCCGAGGGCCCCAGCTCTCTGGCCATTGCTCCAATCGGGAACTAAACCTCACCCACCCAGTTGAAGGCTCAAATCGAATTCATGGAGGTCACCTACGGTTATCCCAAACGTAGCCAGCAGGTTTTTCAGGATTTCAACCACACCTTCAGGGCTCCCGTCACCATACTCCGAGGTCCATCCGGATGTGGAAAGTCCACACTGTTGCGGCTGGCAGCAGGTTACTTACCTCCATGCCAAGGGAAAATCCTCACCCCCGAAGGCACACCGCCGGACCTTATTTACCAAAAGACGCAGCTCGGGTTTGTTTTCCAGCAATTCAACCTGCTTCCACTGGCCACTATCAGCCGAAACCTACAGATCGCAGCCAGATTTGCCGGATATTCCGCCAAGGAATCCAAACACAATACCCAACACTGGCTCCAAACCCTGGGCATTGCCGAATACGCCGACAGTCTTCCCGGAGAACTCTCAGGCGGGCAAGTCCAACGTGCCGCCTTAGCCCGGGCTCTGGCCAAAGATCCACAAGTTCTCCTACTTGATGAACCCACCTCCGGACTCGATCTCGAAAATACCTCCATCTTCGCCGACGCCCTCAAGACCTGGTTAAAGCCAGGAAAAATCGCGATAATCAGTTCCCACGACCCACGCCTGGTCGACACTGCCGATGAAATCTTCGAACTGGATAGCCACCTATCTGCTTAAAGATACCCTCTGCAGGCTGGCAGAAAACAAACTTGCCACCACGGCAAGAGTGTTTGTTTCCGCACTCCTGAGTTTCTCCGCCATCCTCATCCTGGCAGGCGTCGCCACCGAGTCGAAAACCGTAAAGAACAAAATCGAAAACCTTGGAGCCCATTCCATTGTCATCCGATCCAGGGAGCATTGTAAACTCACCCACGCCTCCAGCATGATTCCCCTCCAAAATTCCAACATCCCGGGAATCCTGCTCCTGAAACGCCACCTCCTCACCGCCTCCCACAAAAACAAAAGAAACATCCCCATCTACACTTATCAGCCCAACTCCCCCACCACTCTCCCCGCCAGCCCGACACACAACGGAGTCTTTTGCATCTCCGAAGCCAGCAGCCCTCAACTGTTCCACTACCAACACCAGGAGCTCATTGCCCAACCCCTGGCAGCTCACCCACCTTTGAAACCTCTGGAACGGGAACATGCCCTCCTCATCCCGGAAGGTCTCTACCCACAAATTGACCAGACTTCCTTCAACTCCATCGCCCTCCTCCAGCCCAATTCCCGACACAGCTTTGACCATCTGCTCCATAAGCTGAACCAGCTATATCAATCCACCCACGGGACCAAACCACACATTGAATCCTCACAATCACTCCTACAGCTCCTCAAGGAATTGGAAAATCACCGCAAAAACTGGCGACTCCTCCTTGCTGGCCTCACCGGTGGTACTCTGGCACTCGTCTTTGGAGCCATCGCCTTTTTCATGTACCGGGAAAACCTCTACGTCTACTCCCTCATCAAAAGCTTCGGCCTGGCCAAAAAATGGATCTTCCTCACCGTCATGATGGAAAACCTGACAATCGCACTGATCGGAGCCGCAGCCGGAATCACCACCGCCATTCTCACCTCCTCCCATGTCCTCACTTCATTCGGAATGAACAGCACCGCCATTTTCCCAAAAGAAGACATCCAATTCCTAACCCTCTGCGTCATCACCGCCGCCACTATCGCCAGCCTCCCCATTCTAAACACCCTCAAACAACCCATCGGAGAAGTCCTGTCCTGAATGTATCAACAAGGCAGGTACTTCCAGACGAGGAAGGAACAAGAACAGTCGGCTGATACGACCAGTAGCTACGCTACCATCTTATCTTACTCGGATGTCGTCACATTCAAACGCATGAATTGGTTTCGTGGAGCATCGGCGTCCGTGAAGGCTTTATCCACCTTGTAGATGACAAACTCCATGCCACCATCGATCGTCTTGGTGAAGACCTCAGTGACCCCGGCACTTGTCCAGGAAACCATGTCATTACTGGTCTCGACCACATAGCTGAGGTTCGGATCCATCGCGGAGGAGCGGCGAACAAAGGCCATTTGGAAGTTGGCACTGCCAGCACCACGTTTGAGAGGACGTTTTCTGGGTTTGAACTTACGCTCATCATCATCCTGTTGCATGGCACTTCCACCAAAGGCGTATTCCAGCAGGTTGGGGATACCGTCGCCATCTGGATCACCTTCATTTCCTTCGAAGAGATTTTGAATTTCCGTTGGGGTGTAAGTGAACCCTGTATCCGGATTCGTCTGACCCGTGTACTTCGCACTGAACTTCGCTAAACGATCTGGATACTTGGGGTGGTTCCGCATCGCCAGCTTGAAGTTTTCAAAGGTGGGCGCATTGAGGGTGAACTCACGGGTCACGGGGGTCGCAGGATTGTAATCAGAGGCACCGTTTATGCCACCAGCCTGGGTGGCAGTGAGCTGCACCGTTCCAGTTGCCGTCGAGGAAATTTTCAAAAATTTCTTTCCACGTCTCTCCACTACTGCGGTTCGCACTCCGGTAGCTGCCGTGCCTCCAGTAACTTCGACAACCACTGGGTTTCCAGAATCGCCGCCGGTGATTGGGTCCAGAGGCAAGAGGAAGGGGCGAGGGCCAAGAACAATGTCACGAAGTCCTGAACCCGTTTCGCCCTTATCTTTGAAGGTAATGGTTTGAGGCTCCTTGTTATTTATTTCGAAGGTATGGGTCACGGAGGTGGCAGCGTTGTAGGCGACATTACCCGCTTGGGAGGCAGTAATGGAAACATCCCCTGCCGTATCGTTGATAATGTGCAAAATATCGGTGGTTCCGTTCACAATCTCCACAGGTCCGGAGTTGATCGTAAAGGTGATCGGCAGGCCTGCTGAAGAGGACGCAATTAACTGAATGTCAGCATCATATTTGTTCATGTCAGGTGGACGAGTGAAGGTGATGGTCTGGTCTTCCTTGCTGATGGTGAAGGAGGAGGTTTTATCGGCAGCCGCTGTGTAGTGATTATCGCCCGCTTGTGAAGCTGTGATCGTCACACTTCCATCCTTATGAATGGTGGCAATCCGTCCAGCGACGGACATCACCGTGTCATCTGAACTGCTGTAAGTGATCGGTAATCCGGAATTGGCGAAAGCCTGCAGTTCCACAGTACCGGTGCTGACCACCTGGTCCCCCACATCCGGGAAGTTAATGGTCTGTGAACCGCCAAAGGTGGCATTGGTACTCTTGAACGGGTGGTTGGCTGGAAGACTGTCACGAAGTCCCCATTTCAGGGCGAGATAGCCTTCGACCTTCTTGGACATCCGCTTGGTCAAGGCGGAATCGAAGACGAGCAACTCGGCGATTTCACCGGTCAGGCCGCCTTGGCCATCCAGGGTTCCACCGATCTTGTTCAAGCCAATCTCACGGGTGTCGACCACAAACTGGCCGAAAGCGTCATATTTGGTTCCATTGACGGCAAAGAGGAAGTCCCCGATCGTGTTGCCTTCCAGCATGGCTCGGGAAATGGACATTGCATCCACTGCTCCGGCGGAAACAAAAGTTCCCCCGGCGCCCATCAAATTGACGGCGAGTTTGTTACTACCTGTATCACGGCCCAAGATCATGCGTTGGCCATCCTGATCTTTACCCATGGCAAGGTAGGGGCCTTGAGCGGATTTACCCACCACAAAGACGGTGCGGTTCTGAGCCCCCTGGATGTTGAGATCCTGAACGAGGAGGAAGTCATCGGTAAACTGCACCACTGGTCGGCCATTTTGTGCACCATCCGCAAATACCGGCATGCGGCCGAGATCGGTCTGAGTAGCATCGAAGCCATTTCCAGAGCGGTCTTTCCAGGTGTTGATTTTTCCTCCACCCAGGAAGTCGGCGATCACATCCGGGTTGCCATCGGCATTGATGTCATTGGAGTCGAGCCAGAGGCGAAGTCCGGGATAGGAATCCGCAAACAGATTGGCGAGAGTCACGTTGAAGGTCCGCGTCACATCGGTTGCCGCGTTGTAATTGGCATCGCCGGCCTGGCTGGCAGTGATCGTCACGGAGCCTTGCCCGGTCAGGCTGATTTTGCTTCCGTTGACGGTCGCGACATTGGTATCGGAGGAAGCGTAGGTGATCGCCAAACCGGAGTCCGTGGAACCTCCTGCATCAAAGTCCAGGTCGCCCACCGCTTTGTCTACGATGGCCGGGAAGGTGATGGTCTGATCCGCCTTTGAAATGACGAGCTGTTTGGTGGCCGTAGCCGCTTGCCAGTCATCATTCCCCGGTTGGGATACAGTGATGGTCACGGTACCGGCACCATTGATGGTCACGGTGTTTCCAGCAATGGAAGCGATTTCAGCATTCGAACTGCTGTAGGTCAGGGCCAAGCCGGAGTCTACAGTGGCAGTGAGATCGAAGTCTGCATCTCCGAAGGTCTTACCACTCAAGTCCTGAGTAAAGGTAATGGTTTGGGGTTGCAGAGTATCATCAATCACAGTCACGGTTTGCGTCACAGGTTGAGCCGGATTGTAGGAGGAATCACCACCCTGGCTGGCCGTAATATTGGCAGTACCCCCAGCCAGCAATGTCAACTGCGTGCCCTGAATGGTACCAATGTTGGTGTCATCAATGGAGAACGCAGTGGCCAGATTGGAGTCGGTTGTTGCGGAGAGTAGGTAGACCCCGGCACTGAGGTTGAGGTTGGGCAATGGATTGAAGGTGATGGCCTGATCACGTTTCGTTACCGTAAGATCCTGCTCCACAATTTGGGCGGGGTTCCATTCTGGGTTGCCTCCTTGGCTGGCACGGATAGTAGTCACACCTTGACCAACAATGGTCACGGTACTTCCGCTAACCGTGGCAACTGCCGTGTTGGAACTCTCATAGGAAATGGTCAGCCCGGAGTTCGTGGTCGCCGTCAGGTCAAAGTCTGCGTCACCGATTTGCTTATTGGCTAGAGGGTCAAAGGTGATGACCTGATCATCACGGGGTACCGCAGTGACTTTTAATTGCTGCGTAGCATCTGGAGCAGCAAACCAGTTGGCATCTCCTCCCTGGGTAGCAGTAATCGTAACCGTACCTTCAGCCTGTACCGTTACAATATTGCCACTAACCGTAGCAATGGAGGTATCGCTGCTGGCAAAAGTTACCGGTAAGCCGGAACTGGATTCAGCAGACAATGCAAAAGGAGCACTTTCCGGTGTTTTATCCGGCAGAGGCTGGAAGACGATGCTTTGAGCACCACCGAAGGTTGGGCGTGAGATCTTATGTGGGTGATCTCCGGGAAGCAGTCCCAGAAGCCCCCATTTACTGGCCAGGTAGCCTTCGATCTTCACACGGGTAAGGTTGGGCAGAGCATTGGTGTAGCCCACGATCTCAGCAAACTCGCCGATGAAGCCGTTACCAATTTTGTTCAGAATTCCTGCCGCGGTTGCATTCACATCACCGGCGATGAAGCTGCCATTCACCCAGAAGCCCTGGTTGCCCGAGGCTACACGGAGTGTGATGATGTTGAACTGTTGACTGCTGACTGTGGAAGCCAAGTCATATTGTCCATCAATCTTCTGTACCAGTTTGGCGGAATCATTGGTGAGGAAGACGTTGCCTCCAAATGGCTTCATCGCAGCAGATTGCCCGGCATCCTGCTTCATTACTACAAAGAGCATCTTGATGCCATCCACGTTTGGCATGTTCAGTGTCCTGCCAGAAGCAATGTCCACCGTAGCCAGGCTGTTTAAACCGCTCTGCTTGTAGGCAACCAATTGGTTCACATCGCCCTGAATCGCATTGAGGTTGTTGCCGGAACGGTCGGACCAAGTGGAGATCACACTGGCGTCGGCATTGGTATCTGGAGTACGGTCGGCATTGATGTCATTGGCATCGTACCAGAACTTCATGCCGGCAATGGAGTCGGCGAACAGATTGAAGTAGTTGACGGTCAGAGTTTGTGAAACGTCTGGAGCTGCATTGTAGGTAGCATTTCCACTTTGGGTAGCAGTGATAGTCACCGTACCTGCACCACGAATCCGGATCATTTGAGAACCAGGATCTCCGACAACGGATGCGATCAACGAATCGGAGCTGACATAGTGTACCGGCAATCCTGAACCAGCAGTGGCTCCTGGATCAAAGTCAAAGTCCCCTACTGATTTTTCAGGAAGGATTCCGTAGGCGATGGTTTGATCCAATTTGCCGATGTCGAAGCTTTTGCTGACGTCGAGAGCCGGAGCATAAGTCACATCACCGGCTTGACTGGCAATGATGGTGACAGAACCTGTGCCGACGATCCGGATCTTATTGAAGTCACCGAAACCGTTGTTGTAGATGGCAGTAATCTCGTTGGTGGGCTCGGTCAGAGCATCGGTCTTCAATTCACCGCCATAGACACGGATATCATCCAGCAGACCTCCGAAGTAGGTGGTGGTCTTGATCTGGCGACCAATGGTCAGGTTGGTACCTGCGGTGGTGTTGACAGTTCCACTACCTGCGACAGTACCACCATCATCCGCTCCATCCACGTAGATCTTGGTATCGGAGACGGCACCTTCCTTAGGATAGACGACAATGACGTTGTGCCAGGCATCATCCAGAACATCGGTTGTACCGGTCTTGGAGACTCCATTGAAGTCTACTTTTACTTTACCAGAGGAAAGCTCGACACTGAAATGTTCGCCAGCGGCATCATTACCCCAGCCGACAATTCCGGCACCGTCATTTCCAGCAGCGGAACCTTTGATCCAGAAAGAGACAGAACGCTTCTCCTGACCAAGGATACCCTGGTTACCGAAATTGACCATGTAATCATTGGTTCCATCAAATTCGAATCCGTTGAGGAATTTACCTGTTTTCCAGTTGGTGGAGCCATCTGTACCGGCGACGACTAGTGAACGCTCATTACCACTGGAGTCCGCAACGGTGGTTCCAGAATCTTCATCCAGTTTCCACCAGCCTTCCATGTGGAATTGGCGGGTGGCGACTGGTGCGGCGACACTCACATCACTGATCGAGTAGCTGACCGGGAGTCCTGAGCCTGCAGTCGCAGTCAGGGCAACTGTGTCACCAAATGCCACATTGGAGAAATCCTGATTGAACGTGATGGTTTGCTCGGTACGTTGGTCAATGGTAAGAGTACCATCCACATAAGTGAAGGCGTAGTTGTCTGCCGCAGCACCGGCAGGAGTGATCGGATAATTACCAGCCACACTGTTGATGTCGG